>CAZJWI010000224.1:0-18767 GCA_964549485.1 uncultured Flavobacteriaceae bacterium | reverse complement strand
TTATTGCTTGATGTATATTTGCGATTTCTGTCATCATCGCCTCATCAACCGCTAATCGACCTGCCGTATCTATGATCACCACATTGTGACCATTTGCCTTGGCATGAGCGATTCCATCTGTAGCAATCTTCACAGGATCTTTAGTGTCACGATCCGAATAGACCTCTACATTTATAGCCTCTCCTACTACATGCAATTGATCTATCGCTGCAGGACGATACACATCACAAGCCACCAAAAGAGGTTTTTTGGTTTTCTTATTTTTTAAGTAATTGGCCAATTTGCCTGAAAAGGTGGTCTTACCAGACCCCTGTAGTCCAGACATCAAAATTACAGATGGCGTGCCTGACAAATTAATTCCAGCAGCATCTCCTCCCATCAAGGCAGTAAGTTCGTCTTTTACTAATTTGACCATCAACTGCCCAGGTTGAAGTGTGGTAAGTACGTCTTGTCCTAAGGCTTTTTCTTTTACGCGATTGGTAAAATCTTTGGCAATTTTGAAATTGACATCGGCATCAATCAAGGCGCGTCTTACTTCTTTTAAGGTCTCTGCGACATTTACTTCTGTAATACTTCCATGTCCTTTGAGAACATGTAATGCTTTATCTAGTTTATCACTTAAATTATCAAACATAGGTTGTGGGCTCCAATTAGTAATTTGTCCGAAAATGTTCGGGTTGCAAATTTAGTAATTTGAAGTGGATCATCATAACATGACAAGAGTGATGTTATTGCTGTTTTTAAATAAGGTCCAACAAAAAGTGACTATAGCATAAAGCCATAGTCACTTTTTAATTAGGTCTCGTGTAGAGCGATTAAATCACAATAAAACGCTATTGACAATCCTGAGCTACCAATTCAATTTCAATCAACCAGAATTCTTGAGTATCGGGATGATCTATACGCACAAAAATAATTTGAGGGTTGACAGTGTTTACATAGACCGAAGCTCCGTCTATGGGATTGACAGCGTTAGAGGCATCCATCTCGCTGGTATAGAAAGAATAGCTGTAGTCTATAGTGGTATCACTCCCTGTAGCCTCATCCTCTAAGGGTTCTGGAGCTCCCATAATTTCTATACAAGAGATATAATTGTCCAGAATGAACTCGGCAAAACCAGGATTATCTGGCATCTCACATTCAAAGAAACTGAAGGTGGTACAGTACTCATCGGCCTCACAGCGCTGTTTTAAAATATAATCTTTGCCGTCGTCAATGCTAATATTCATCGTCTGGGCATCCACGATTACTGTTTTCCAATCAAAATTCCAATCCAAATCGGTCATATAATCATCGTCTGGATTATCGTCATCCAAATTGATATTGATGTGCAATTCATCTTCGATAAAATACACAATCCAGGTACCATCATAACGCACCCCTCTGTGGTAGAAATCTACAGTACCATCTTCAGCAACATCAAATACTGCATTTTCATATGTGTCATAATCTGTGGCTCCTGCTGGAAGTTGCACCTCCCAAACACAGCTTTGCAACAAGCCTTCACACTCTCCAATAATACCTTCTTGTTCTTGGATTACACAAGCATCTATAGCGGCCTTTAATTCGTCCTTGTTATTTACTTCAAAAGTCGATCCGTCTTCCAGTTGGCTCGTAATTGGGAAACTCACTCCAACAAATTGACCTTCACCAACCTCACCTAATAATGCAGAAAACTCGGCATCGTTATTGACGATTTGACTGCGCTCTAACTCAGAATTTTCAAGATAGATCACTACTGTAAAGGAATAAATAAAACGGATACAGGTTATAGGTTTTAGCTCTGAAGCCTCATCATCAGAAGTAGCTCGCTCAAGCAATTCAAATAGTTCTGAGTCTTCTGCAATCAAATCGGCTGTGTTTGTTGCGGTAAATAAATCATCAACATCTTCATTCTCACAGCTACTCAGTCCTAGAAGAGACAGGGTACATAGCATTAAAATAATCCGTTTTTTCATAATTGTATTGTTTTGTTGTTTCTTAAAAGACGCTACTCAAGCAAAAGGTTGCGTCATATGACAAGAAGGCAATAAAAAAAACCACATCGGGTGATGTGGTCTTTATAAAGCTATGACCGATACCTCTGGCGTTCTAACCAACCAAATTATGAAAAATAGTTTCTATCTATTTTCGAACCAGAGGCATCGTATGGGTGTCATAGTTTCAAAGCAAGGTTCGCCTTACGGCAGTAGGATTATTCTTTTTCAAAAGCCAATATATCTCCTGTAGTGGTGTGCACCTCTATATAATTAGTACTGTAAAACACGATATTCCATTGCTCATTATTCAAATAGCTAAGTGGTGCGCTACTACCAAAATCCAGACCTAGTTCAAGACCAAAATTTACAACGTCCCAGAAACCGTAATCTACACTTTGTGACTCTTGATTTACCGCTGTGACTATATTATTGTCTCCAAAGTTAAAGCTGTAATCGGTCATGATACTTGTCTGATTTATGGCATCTACTTCCAGATAATTCACAGACCAGGTATCTGAAGAAAGTAGGGCGATGATATCTGGTGTTTGATCAATACAGTCCATATTAAAATCGAGAATATCCTCGCCCAACCTTAGACCAAAAGACACTTCGGTCTCTTCAAAATTATGCACAATCCAATTTCTATTGATAAAAGGCAAATCGTCTATCGCTATGTCAAATCGCAAATTGCCATTGACGGTAGTGACTTCCCAGGTACCTACAGACAACTCTGTCCCGATGCAAGCCGTGGCCACATTGCTGTATTCATAAAACTCAAAGTGATACCCTTGATAACTTTGCTGATGCGCTTGACCGTCAACAATTAGCTTATCAATAATATAACCACACTGGGTGATATAATTGACAAACTCTTCTTCAGACATACTAACCTGGTCGTCATCATTAAAATCCAAATCATCATCATCATCATGTGTAATCTCTGCTACTTCTATCGTATTCTCCAATACTTCATACGAATTGACCGAGAGCTGCTCTCCATCACTTAAAACTAAAGTTACCGGAAAGTCTAAACCTACGACCAGTTCAGGGGTCATCCCTTTCATAAAGGCATGTAGTTCTTGATCACTTGAGACCTTAATCATATTTGTTTCACCCGCATTAATATCCAACAAGGGAAAGTAAATGGGGTACTTTAAATCAACACTTTCGATATCACCATCGTCATCGGCACTGGTTTGCTCGCATTGCTCAATATATTCGTTTAGTGCTGCTAGATCATCAACACTCACCACTGTGTGATCTGACAATACAATTTCGATTGGAAAATCGATAAAAATTGAATCCTCATCATCTGCTTCTTCTTCGAGGAGCAACTCTACGGTGTCAAAATCACTATTGTCTTCAATAGTTACTGGGTTGTTATTGACATTAACCGTAAGTGGCAATTTTAATTCGATACAACTTGCACCATCAATGATATTATCGTGAGATCCGTCATTGACAGAAATTTGAGTCAAAAAAGTCAATGTTTTGTCGGGCATCTCGCCATTTTCATCTTCGGCGGTAAGTGTAGTAGTCTCCTCTTGTTGACATGCCGTCAAGAGAAAAATGACAATCACACACCTGAAGATCGCGTAAAATTTTTTCATGCAAATGGGTATTAGGCCTAAGTATTAGTAAAACAACCAATGTATAAAAAATCCTACCGTACTACCGCTTTTTTTTTACATTTGGCCAAACGATACACCTCAATGTCCAAAGATTTACAGGATCATGTTTGTGATGAACAGCGCTATGCAAGTATTTACAATTCGCTAGCCTCAGATTTACACAACTTCCTATACTATAAATTTGGCGCCAATTTAAATCCTGCAGATAAAGTACAAGAGGCCTTTATCAAACTTTGGAAAAATTGTGACAAGGTTCCGCCTTCTAAGGCAAAGAGTTACCTTTTCACCATAGGGAATAATATGATGCTTAACGATGTCAAACATCAAAAGGTGAAGTTAAAATTTCAACAGTCGCCTTCAATTGATCGCGATCATTACGATCCTGAGTTTCTGATGCAAGAAAAAGAGTATCTTCTGGCCTATCAAAAGGCATTATCCAAATTAAGTGAAGGACAGCGAGAAGTTTTTTTGCTTAATCGCATTGAGGGCAAACGTCATAAAGAAATAGCAGAGTTGTTAAATATTTCGCGCAAAGCGGTAGAAAAGCGATTGTATACAGCGCTTGAAAAATTGAGAAAGGACATCAAAGAAATTTAATAATTGTGGTAGGAGAAAATCAAATGTGGTTGTTATAGGTGTGAGATATGAAAGAAATGAATAAAGAAGAATTAATTGCAAAATGGCTGGATCATAGCCTGACCCAACAGGAACTTGAGCAATTCAAAAAGCTGCCAGAATACGAGCAGTATGTCAAGTTAGATACCTATGCCTCGCGTTTTGCAGCCCCGGCATTTGACCAAGAAGCGCTTTATAAAAGCATTCAGAAAGCCAAGGGCAAGAATAACGATATAAAGCCGATGATTTACAAGGCTGTGGCCGCGGTAATTGTACTTCTTATTGGTACCTACGTGAGTCTACAACTTTTTACTAACAAGACCACAGTGGTGACTACGGCTATCGCTCAGCAACAAAGCGTTACACTTCCTGATGATTCTGAAGTGATATTAAATGCCGAATCTAAATTGTCATTTAACCCTGAGCGTTGGGAAGAAAATCGCAGCGTCAACCTTGAGGGTGAAGCCTTTTTTAAGGTGCAAAAAGGCCAAAGTTTTGAGGTACTGACGGCTCAAGGGAAGATACGTGTTTTGGGAACCCAGTTTAATGTCAAGGCTCGTCCTGAAGTATTTTCTGTACAAACCTACGAAGGCCTCGTGGGTGTGTCACACCCCAAATATACAGGAGAATTAGCCAAAGGAGAAGGTATGCACATTATAGAAAATGCCTTTCAGGTAGCGCCAGTATCTCCGGCTATTGATGTACCCTCGTGGACCAAAAAAAATAGTACTTTTGAAAGTGTACCTTTTTATATGGTATTAAAAGAATTGGAACGGCAATACGAGGTGCGCATTGTGGCAGACACCATTGAAACTCAAAAGCTATTTACAGGAAACTTTGTACATACCGATATTCATCAAGCCCTGCAAATGATCACGCTGCCTATGCAACTTTCTTACACTATAGATGGTACTCTTATTACGCTAACCAGCAACTAGTGATAAAGAAAATACTGTTACTTTTTACAGTGTTGACCAGCAGTTTTATGGTAGGTCAACAGCAACAGCTCCCACTTAAACAGGTGTTAGCACAAATCGAGCAACAACACGACGCTCGATTTTCCTATTTAGACGAGGCCATAGACCGTATTTCGGTTGAAATGCCTCCAGCGAGTTTGCGCTTTCGCGAAAGCGTAACCTATCTCAAAAATCGCACTCCGCTTACCTATACCTTTATAGACGAACGACAGGTAGCCATAAGCGCTTTACCTGCCAAAGCATATGTGTGTGGGCTTATTACTGATTTTCAGGATACCCCTATTGCAAATGCGCTTATCCAAAGCCAAACCCATACGTATACCAGCGATATTGACGGTTTTTTTAGAGCCCCGTTAGAGACGCTTCAGGGAGAAATCACCATTAGCGCTATCAATTTTGAATCGCTTAAAACAAGGATGACAGGGCCCAGTGATATGCCTTGTCCCAAGATTACACTTGCCCCCAAAATCGAAGTCTTGGACGAGGTATATATCACCAATTATATCACCAAGGGGATTAACCGTCAAAGTGACGGTAGCATTCGTATCGATTTTAGAGAAGCCGGTATTTTACCAGGTGTGATCGAGTCTGATGTGTTGCTCGCGGCTCAGGCACTACCCGGAATACAAAGTGTCAATGAAAGAGTAAGTGATCTTAATATTAGAGGGGGCAATCAAGATCAAAATCTGATTTTATGGGATGGGATTAAAATGTATCAAAGTGGACATTTTTTTGGGTTGATCTCTGCAATTAATCCCAACTTGACAGATGAGGTGACTTTTTATAAAAACGGGACACCAGCCAGATATACCGATGGTGTCTCTGGAACTATCGCCATGCAAAGTGACAAAGAAATTACTCAAGATGTCAGGCTTCAATTTGACTTGAATTTGATCAATACAGGTGGCTTTATTGATCTACCCCTGGGCGACAAATCTTCGATTCAATTATCGGCTAGACGTTCTATAAGTGAACTTCTTGAGACACCCACTTATAACGAATATTTTAACCGCGTTTTTCAAGATACAGAGGTTATAAGAGACGGAATAAATTCGACCACCAACATCGATCAAGAACTCTTTTCTTTTTTTGATACCAGCCTGCGCTGGATCTATCAACCCACTAGTAAGGATCGTATTCAGGTAAACGGTTTTATTATTGATAATCAAATACAATTTAGAGAGGCTGCTGTAATTGACGGCATACGAGAGCGTCAACAAAGCAATGCCATACAACGCAATGCAGCAGCAAGTATACGTTACGATCGCAAATGGTCTGAACGCTTTAATTTATTGGCTCAAATCTACCTAACCAATTACAAATTAGAAGGCACCAATGTAGATGTACAAAATAGTCAAAGACTGATACAGACCAATGAAGTACTAGAAAATACCTTAAGGCTAGAAGGCGATTACCGTCTTAAAGATAATGCTGCCTTAGAATTTGGGTATCAATTTGTAGAAACGGGGATTACAAATATTCAAGATGTTAACAATCCGCTTTTTAGACAATCGATCAAAGAGGTCATTAGAGCACATGCTCTCTATGCTGGTTTGGATTATACCAGCCCAAATAAGCGTTCTAGATACCTCCTAGGCGGGCGTGCACAATTTTATGATAAATTGGATGTGTTGCGGTTTGAACCGCGATTTAATTATACCTATAAAGTCTCATCAACCCTTACAGTAGAGGCGGCAGGTGAAGTAAAGAGCCAGGTTACCTCTCAGACGATTGATTTTCAAAGCGACTTTTTAGGAATTGAAAGTAGACGCTGGGTGCTTGCAAATAATACCACTGTTCCGGTCACCACAAGTCAACAACTATCGCTTGGGCTGACCTTTCAAAAAAATAATTGGCTCATTAGCGCTGAGGGCTATCACAAAGTTGTCGATGGTATCACGGTTCAGGGGCAAGGATTTCAAAATCAACTGCAATTTGTAAGAGGCACCGGAGGCTATACGACCTCGGGTATTGACCTATTGATCAACAAGCGGTGGAATCGCTTTGACGTCAGAACAGGCTACACCTTTGCTGTTAATGATTATAAATTTGACGCCCTACCCAATGACATCCCCTTGCACTTTCACAATAATGTAGACATTAGACACATTATAACATCTGCCTTTTCGTATACGCATAATCACCTTAAAATGGCCGTGGGTGTCAATTGGCATACTGGCAAGCCGGTTACCTCTCTAGTAGCAGGTCAAGAAGTTCTGAATAACGGACTAAATTTTAATACGCCCAATGCTTCCAATCTCTCAAACTATTTGCGTTTTGACATCTCTGGAAGTTATGATTTTAGACTGAGTCCAGATACGCTTGGAGAACTGGGGTTTTCAATATGGAATCTGTTTAATAATAACAATATTGTCAATCAGTACTTTCTATTGTCTAATGAACAACCTAATACTCTGCAGGAACGCGCGCTGAGATTTACCCCCAATCTTTCGTTTAAGATCAAATACAATTAAAAAAGCCTTCCGGTTAGGAAGGCTTTTCTAAATATATCAATCGCTAAATTACTTTTTGAATTTGGCGTATTTGTTTTTGAACTTGTCAATACGTCCAGCTGTATCTACCAGCTTGGCTTTACCTGTGTAAAATGGGTGTGACGTTCTTGAGATTTCCAACTTAATAAGTGGATACTCAGTTCCATCTACTTCTAATGTTTCTTTTGTTGGAGCGGCAGATTTTGTCAAAAACACCTCATCGTTAGACATGTCTTTAAATGCTACTACTCTAAAATTATCTGGGTGTATACCTGCTTTCATAATCTATAAACTTTAATTTCGAGATTTTCGAGCTGCAAATTTAAGGTATTTTTGTTTATCTGCAAGAATAAACGCTCAAAAAAACCACGCATTTTGTTTGCCTGCTTTAATTTTAACAAACCTACGTAACGTTTTGGTATCTTTGTGTACTAATGGTTGGAAACCAAAACTAAATAACATGTCACAACAAACCGTCAGTCTTAAACAAGTAATGATCAATAATGGAGTACTTCTAGGAGGTATTTCGGTTTTATTAGGAGTTATACTCTACGCCACTAATAATCACGTTCAACCACATTGGTCGTATGCAGTTGTGGGCTCGCTTATCTTTATAGCCATCGTCGTATTAGGTATTAAAAAGTTTAAAGAAGCCAATGGTGGTTTTTTATCATTGGGGCAAGCGCTTAAGATCGGTATAGGAATTGCGCTCATCTCGGCCTTGTTTGGTCTTGCATGGCAGCTTTTAATGACAAATGTCTTAGATCCAGATTATGCAGACAAAATATTAGAGGTTCAGCGCGAGCAATTGCTTGAAAGACAACCCGATATGACAGAAGAACAATTAGATAAAACTATGGAGATGGTATCCGGATTTTCCAGTCCTATCTTTGGTGCGGCTGTACAAATATTAGGGGGCTTATTTTTTGGCTTTATCGTTTCCTTAATCGCTGGCTTAGTCATGAAAAAGGAAGATCCATACGCCAATATAGAACAGTAAAAATATATGCAACTATCTGTTGTTATCCCGCTTCTCAATGAGGCCGAATCACTTCCCGAATTACACCATTGGCTTTCTGAGGTTATGAAAGCCAATGATTTTTCGTATCAATTATTGTTTATAGATGATGGTAGTACAGATAGTTCCTGGGAGGTAATTGAAACGCTTTCGCGAAAGGATCCTAATACCTCAGGCATCAAATTCAACAGAAATTATGGCAAATCTCAGGCACTGCATGCTGGTTTTGCCGCTGCACAGGGTGAGGTAGTCATTACCATGGACGCCGACCTACAAGACAATCCTGAAGAAATACCTCAGCTATATGAGATGATCACAAGCCAAGGCTATGATCTAGTCTCTGGGTGGAAAAAGAAACGATACGATTCGGTTCTGGCAAAAAATTTACCAAGCAAACTCTTTAATGCGGCTGCCCGTAAGACCAGCGGGGTAAAACTACACGATTTTAATTGCGGTTTAAAGGCCTACAAAAATGATGTTGTCAAAAACATAGATGTCTATGGCGAGATGCATCGATACATTCCCGTCTTGGCTAAGAATGCTGGATACAATAACATAGGCGAAAAAATAGTACAACATCAAGCGCGCAAATACGGCAAGACCAAATTTGGCATGGAACGTTTTATCAATGGTTTCCTGGATTTGTTAACCATTTGGTTTTTATCGCGATTTGGTAAACGTCCTATGCATCTTTTTGGAGCTTTTGGCGTGTTGATGTTTTTACTAGGCTTTGGGTTTTCTGTCTATCTTGGAATCGACAAATTGCTACTTGACCCTTCAGGCAGGCTCATTACAGATCGACCACAGTTTTATCTCGCTCTGGTATGTATGCTAATAGGAGTGCATTTATTTATTGCAGGATTTGTAGGAGAACTCATTTTGAGATCGCAAAGAGATAAGCAACGGTATCGCATCGCTGGCTATACCACTACGGCTACCTACGAATCAGCATAAAATGACCCGTGTACGAGCTGTTTTCATACCTCAATTTATACCAATAGGCCGCCGTGGGCATTGGCACACCATTATAGGTACCATCCCATCCCCTACTTTGTGAAGAGAGTTGGTGTAATAGCTTTCCAAAACGATCATAAATTTCAATTTGTAGACCTTCTAGTGATCTCGCCTGAAAGGCCTGCCAATAATCATTGGTACCGTCTGTATTTGGGGTAAAAAAACGAGGGACACCGCGTACAAGTACTCGGGCAGTCTCTTGACTACAGCCCTCGGCATCTCTAACGATTATATTGTAATAACCTGGGGTGAGGTTTTCAAATCTGGGTTTATTTTGAAAAGTGAGCCCTCCATCTACAGAGTACAGCAGCCCATCTCCATCTGTCTGAGCATCAATTATAATCTCATTGCTTTGTTGAAACTCGTTTACCGTGATATCATTAATCGTTATCGTTGATGAAGTAGCCACTATAAACAACATGGTATCGGTACAACCCTCGCCATTGCTTACGGTGACCTCATAATTACCAGGTGCTGTAACCGTTATTTCTGGGGTTGTTGCTCCAGTATCCCACTCATAAGCGTTAAAAATGCCCGGTGGTGATAGGGTGATCCCGCCATCTACCTGACAAAAAAATACATTCTGATTTTCGAGCTCCGGAGGTCTTTTGATATCAAATGCCGCATAGCCAATGGTGACGCAACCACCCTCGAGTTCTACCCGATAGTATACATCTGGTACTTGAAAAACATTAAACTGTATTTGCACCTCATAGGGATTTTGTTCGAGCAAAGCGTCATCGGCTGTGTCGTAATATTGAATATCAGCATCGGGAAAATTGCTATTAAATATGGCATTGAGATCCTCTAATTGTACGATGGTTGTAAACTCATTAAAACCTGTATCACAGATAGGCACTACTATAGGTGGCTCAAAAGACATAGGTACCACCTCAAGTACTAAAGGGGCTATGGTAACACACTCCGAATTTTCAAATACACGAGCATAAATAAGCTGCCCATTGGAGGTGTTTTCATAGCGAAGGGCATTTAATCGATTTTGATTATTAATAGCATCCTGCTGGCTTCTAAAAAAATTAGCAGTAATCTCAAAATCAGGGTTGCTACTTTGTGTATCGCCTACTATAAGCGGAATTGCCTCGTTTAAGTTAAATATTGACCTACCGTCGTCAACCCCATCGATATCACATTGGAAGAGAACCACGTCTTCATTTACCTCCAAAATGGGACTTATTTCTACAAACTCGATAAAACGTTTAGGAATACGATTTTCAAATTCAAAATCTACCGTTACAGTATAAAGACCTGGTGCCGTAAATACATGAGTAGGAGAAATGGCGGTCGAGGTATTATTAGCCCCACTGGCCGGATCTCCAAAATTCCAGGTTGCTGCTACAACCTGGGCCGATGGGTCTACCATAAATTCGGTAGTATCTTCAAAACATAGATTTTTAATAGTTACTATAGATTCAAAGAAAGACTGCACATAAGGTGGTAATCCATAATTAGCCGAACGCAAACCCAAATTTACCGCAAAGGGTCGGTAATCGGCATTGTACTGGGGTAGATTAGGGGTGCGTATCACAGATAATTGAGGTCCTGGAAGACCATGGTATATTTTGCCATCCACGGCTACTTGTAGGGCTCCTGCCAGATCACTTGGAAGGCTGTTTTCATACTCTCCAACGATAAACCGACTCCCAGCAATATTGGCGGCCTCCAAATCATATTGCTCAACTTGTATTAAATCGGTGCCTCCATTGCCATCTTTTCGCTTAGCGCTAAAATACAATTTGGTGGTATTGGGCGAAAATTCAGCTCCGTAATAGGCTTTATTGGTGCCAAGTGTCTGCTCATTGCTTACGACTCCTGTTTGACTATCAAAATCATAAAGCAATGCCACACCATCCCATATAGGACGCTCTTGCAGGTGGGCTATCGCCAATTTTGATCCATCTGGAGAAGCTTTGATAGACCCTCTGATATTAAAGAAGTTATCAATATCTGGTCCTAAGGTACTCACCACTGCGGGAGCTACTCCAGTTGCGGTCACCTTATAGGCATAAAAGCTTTGTCTGTGATGAGTAATGACCCAAAAATCTTCACCGTTGGCAGCATTGACCGCCGTCACTTTTTCTGACCCTTCTGGAAGCAACTCGATGTTTTTATCGACGACGTCACCCAAACCACCATTGCGACTCATATCGACAATAGAATAATTAAAACCATTTCCGGATCCCGTCGTTTGGTAGATACGTACCACATCAGAGGTAAATATGTAATAGAGATTTGTACTTCCTGGTTTGGGGATTACTAGTGCCGATTGGGTAGACGAAAAACTTCCCAATAGACCATCTCCGTTAGGCATGACCTCATGATTGCGATTCCATACATTACGCCCTTCGGTATAAAAGAGTAAGGCTCCTGTTTGCTCGTCCGAAATCGAAGAACATCCCTCTATAGTATCCAATTCACCATCTAGTAAAGGATTGGGCACCCCATTGTTGAAATTTAGTCCTGCCTTATTTCCAAAATACCAATTAGAAGCCCTGCGCTGGCCCTGAACAGAGAGCGACAAACCCATAAGCACTAAAAGTAAAATGAATCTCATAGAACTAAATACCTCAAACTTTAAAAATACTAAAAATCAACGCCTGATCAATGCAAAATGCCCAGTATATATCTCATCTCCAAGTTCGATACGAAACCAATAGGATCCTGTGGGCATTGCCTCTCCCGCCATGGTACCATCCCAACCTTTAGACCTATGGTCAAAACGAGTCATGAGTTTGCCAAATCGGTCAAATATGCTCACGTCAAATTGCTGATAATCTCGGGCTCGATCTACTTGCCAAAAATCGTTGACACCATCTCCGTTAGGTGTAAAATACCTCGGTGTACCACGTACAGTGACCTCTTGAGTAGCATAAGCACAACCTGCCCTATCACTTACCACTACTGTGTGAATACCCGGGGCCACATTAGCAAAAGAAGGGCTATTTTGAAAGGTTTGTCCTCCGTCTATAGAATATTTGAGAGGGCCAATTTCGCTTAAAGCGAAAACCACCAAACGATTACTTTGCCGAAAATCATCAATACGCACCTCAAAAGAGATTTCTGGAGTCTCTGTCACCGTGAAGACAGCCGTATCAATACATCCCGGACCGTTACTCACCGTGACCTCATAAACCCCTGGCGTTTGAACTTGTATAGAAGCAGTAGTTTCTCCCGTAGACCACAGATAGCTAGAATAACGGCCGCCCGCATGGAGTATTGTTGGGGTATCATCACTACAGAGATATACCTGCTGGTCTTCTATACCCACCTCACCTTTCAGATCAAATAAAATTCCTCCCACTATGGCACAGTCGTTTGTGCGCTCTCCTCTAAAAAATAATTCGGGTACTTCCAGATCAATTAGGGTAATGATATCAATCGTAAAGGGACGCAATTCTAACAAAGCATCTTCTTTGGAAGAATAAAAACTTAAATCTAATCCGGGATAAAGTGATGCAACCAGAACTTCAACCCCATCCAACGAAACTTGATTGGCAGAACTCTCGTCCAATTCACAAACGGTCAAATCAATAATACCTACATCTGAGGCGGTTTGTGTAGAAAGTGTCATGGGAAAAATTTGAAAACAACTAGGATCGCTAAAGACACGGACATATAGCTGCTGCAACGGCACTGCATTTGTATAACCAATGGGGTCTATAGCATTCTCACTATTTAGAGCATCGAGTTCTGATACATAGTATTGAAACTCATAGCTTTCTTCACTATCTTCAAATTCTTCTTCTATGGCTGTCAAATTAAAGGCGGTGATCCCATCATCCTGACCATCAATATCACATTGCACAAGAGCTAAGTTCTGGGTGAGGCTTGGTGTTTCTCTAATATCGACAACTTCAATAAAACGTTTGTTGGGTCGGCCATTGGTAAAGGTGACATCTACCGAAACCACATAGGGACCTGGTGCGGTAAAAACATGGGTTGGAGCAAAAGATGTCGAAGTATTTGCAGTATCGCTATCTGGGTCGTCAAAATTCCAAACAACACTGGCCACTGGTGCATCTGGATAGATCGCAAACTGTGTCTGATCGCCATAACAGATGTTTTCAAAATCAAAAATACTTTCAAAGAAAGAGGGTACAAAAGGTGGTAAACCAAAGTTGGACTTTCTCCCTCCAAGATCGACAATCTCACGTTTAAAACGGGCAGCACTTCCCAACTCATTGGGCTTTTCTATGACCGATAGTTCATTGCCAGGGAAGGTATAATAGATCTTTTTATCCATGGCCAGCTGGAGCGTACCCGAGATATCACTCAAAAAAGTAGTTCTCAATTGAGCCAGTAAAAAAGAACTGGCCGGGATATTGGCCGCCTCCATATCGTATTGATAAATAGCCAGGGTAGAGCCACTTTCATTAGTAATCAATTTACCACTAGCATATAATTTGGAAGAATCTGAAGAAAACTCGATACCGTAGAAACCAAAATCATCATCAATAAGTTGCTCCCCCGATACCATACCTGTCGCATTGTCAAAATCATACAGATAGAGTCTACCTGTAAATTGTGGTTCAAAAATAGTAAAGGCATTAGCGATATGTGAACCATCTGGTGACGCCTTGAGCGAGCCTCGAATATTGTTAAAATCAGTAACCCCAAACGACACCGCAGAAGTGACTGGAGTTTCATCGACACCAGAAGCGCTTATTAAATACGAATAAAAGAGCGCCTCTTTTTGGGTAACCACCCAAATATCAACACCATTACCAGCAAGAACCGCTGTCACTTTCTCTGTAGATTGCGAAAGCAAAGATCTATTTTTTTCGACCACTACACCTACGCCGTTGCTCATATCGACAGTGGTATAATTAAATCCTCCACCATTACCTCCGCCCTGATAGAATTGTACAGCATCTGTGGTAAATACATAATAAATATTTCCGCTGCCAGGCTTAGGAATAATTAATGCCGCTTGAGTTGCAGACAGATTCCCACCTATATCTTCACCGTTTGCCATGATCTCGTGATTGCGATTCCAGATCGTCTCGCCATTGGTGTAAAAAAGCAAATCTCCATCGCTGGTGGCAATAGATGCGCAGCCCTCTAACGAATCAATCTGACCATCTAATAATGCCATAGGTCTACCATTGACAAAACTCAATCCCGCCTGTTCGCCAAAATACCATACCGCTGCCTCCATCTGTGCAAAAACAGCAGAGGTCATCAATAAGTATAGGATAAGTTGGAAGGTTAGTCGATTCATAGAATTGCCTAAATTTCGGAAATTGTAAATTCGTTAATGGTACTCCCGATAAAAATTAACACAAAACCGTACTTTTGTTACCTTAAATACGACTTCTATGGTATACCACGATCCAAAAATTCTAGCCGCGGCCAATCTTTGGCTCACCGATGATTTTGAGCCAGATACTCAAAACGCCATCAAAGAGCTTATCGCACATAATCCTGAAGAATTAGCAGATAGCTTTTACAAAAGTCTTGAATTTGGAACTGGTGGTATGCGCGGAATCATGGGACCTGGTACCAATCGCATCAACAAATATACCTTGGGTAAGAATACTCAAGGCTTAGCAAATTACTTACATCGTCAATTTCCTAATACTGCGATTAAAGTAGCTATAGCCTACGATTGCAGACATCAAAGCGACACCCTGGCACGAATCGTTGCAGAGGTATTTGCTGCCAATGACATCACCGTCTATCTCTTTTCATCATTAAGACCTACCCCAGAACTAAGTTTTGCAGTACGTCATCTAGAGTGTCATTGCGGGATTGTTCTTACGGCAAGTCACAACCCACCAGAGTACAACGGCTATAAGGTGTATTGGCAAGATGGAGGGCAATTAGTGCCTCCGCATGACGACGCCATTATCAAGGAGATCGACAGCTTGTCATTTTCAGATATACGCTTTCGCGAAAGCGCCACAGCCATCCATCTCATCGATACTGAAGTAGATAAGGCTTTTATACAGGCCAGTGTGGCCAAGGTTGACTTTGGACTACCCCCAGCAACCAAGAAAGCCCTGCGTATTGTCTTTACCTCTTTGCACGGTACTTCTATCACTTTGGTACCAGATGCTTTAGCAGCCGCAGGATTTGACGATGTTCATATCGTAGAAGAGCAAGCCACTCCCAATGGAGATTTTCCAACGGTAGTCTCACCTAATCCCGAAGAGCCCGAAGCTTTAAAAATGGCCTTAGAGCAAGGCGAAAAAATAGACGCGGATATTGTCATTGGTACCGATCCTGACTGTGACCGCTTAGGTATTGCTGTTAGAAATGATCAAGGAAAGCTAGAAATATTAAATGGGAATCAAACCATGATATTGATGACAGATTTCCTGCTAAAGCGCTTCCGACAAAAATACCCCACAGGCACTGTTAGTGAAGAAAAACCTGGACGTCCATTTGTAGGTTCGACCATAGTGTCTACCCCTATGATGGAAGTCTTAGCCCAATCTTATGATGTAGAATGTAAAACTGGGTTGACTGGTTTTAAATGGATTGCCAAAATGATTGAAGATTATCCAAAGCAACACTTTATTGGTGGTGGCGAAGAAAGTTTTGGATATATGGTAGGCGATTTTGTCAGAGATAAAGACGCTGTGACCGCTACCTTATTGGCCTGTATGATTGCTGCACTGGCAAAATCAAATCATCAAACACTTTACGATCAATTAAAGGCGTTATACGTCAAACATGGTTTTTATAAAGAAGCTTTGATCTCCCTAGTCAAAAAAGGACAATCTGGAGCTGCCGAAATCAAACAAATGCTTAGTGATCTTAGAACAAATCCGATGAAAGAGATCAATGGCAGTGCGGTAATTAAGGTAGAAGATTATCTAAATGGTCAAGGTAAAAACCTAACCGATGGGAGTAGTTATACCATGGATATTCCATCCTCAAATGTTTTGATATTCTACACTCAAGATGGCAGTAAAATTGCTGCCCGCCCCAGCGGAACTGAACCAAAAGTGAAATTTTATATCGGCGTTAATGAGCCCTTAGATACTGTGGCAGACTATGACACAATTTCAGCAGTACTAGACAAACGAATCGCTGGCATAAAAAATGCGTTAGGCGTTTAAAAGAAGTGCCTTACTTCTACCTATATCCCTTAATATATCGCCCTAAGGTTGGGCATTCTCGCCATGAACTACTTTAAAAAAATACTGCGCTTTGCCCTACCCTACAAAAAGTATGGAATACTTAATATTATTTTTAATGTTTTGTATGCCCTTTTTGGAACCTTGTCATTTATATCATTGATTCCCATGCTACAGGTTTTGCTAAAACAGACAGAGCCTATACGTGTCAAACCCAACTATCAGCAAGCCGAAGGTTTGAAAGAATACCTGGAAGATTCCCTCAATTTTTTTATCAATACTCAAGTAGATATACATGGGGAAGGCTATGTGCTAGGGATTATGGTTGGGGTGGTCATTACGGTGTTTTTCTTAAAAAACGTCTTTGGGTATTTGGCCAACTTCTTTATCACCTATTTGAGAAATGGAGTGTTACAGGATATTCGCAATGCGATGTATCGCAAAATACTAGACTTAGAACTGAGTTTCTATTCGGAAAAGAGAAAAGGAGATACTATAGCCCGTATTACCTCTGATGTTTTGGAAGTGCAGCATTCTTTTTTGTCGATACTGGAATTGTTTATCAGAGAACCCTTAGCCATTATTTTTGCCATAGGGACCATGTTGTTTCTAAGCGCTAAGCTCACCTTGTTTGTTTTCCTTTTTATACCCATAGCAGGTTTTGTTATTTCTAGAATTGGGAAATCACTAAAGAAAAAATCCAATCAGGTACAAACCGAGCAGGGTTATTTTCTATCGCTGGTAGAAGAAACCCTGGCCAATCTCAAAATCATCAAAGGTTTTGGTGCCGAATCGCGTATGAGAGCGCATTTTGAAGATTCGACTCATCGATTTAAAGACTACAGCAACAGCTTGACGCATCGTCAAAATTTGGCATCTCCTGTAAGTGAATTTTTAGGAATAACGGTCATTGGCGTTTTGCTTTGGTATGGAGGCAATATGGTCCTGGCCAATTCTGAATCTTTAAATGGGGCTCAATTTATTGCCTATATGGGACTGGCCTATCAAATTTTAACCCCGGCCAAATCAATAGCCAAGGCGAGCTATTCGGTCAAAAAAGGAAATGCCGCTGCAGAGCGTATTTTAGAAATTATTGAAACTGAGACCAGTATCAAAGATCATCCAGAGGCCATTGAAAAGACCACATTTGATCAGGCAATAACCATATCAGATATCACTTTTGCCTATGAAAAAGAAAAAGTACTAAAGAATTTTAGTATTGAAGTACCAAAAGGGCAAACCATTGCTCTAGTGGGACAGTCTGGTTCTGGTAAAAGTACAATTGCCAATTTGGTGACGCGTTTTTACGACGTCCAAAAAGGAAGCATCGCGATAGATGGGATAGACATTAAAAAAATGACTAAAAAATCCTTGCGAGGTCTAATGGGGCTAGTTACACAAGACGCTATATTATTTAATGATACCGTACGCGGTAATCTCACCTTAGGCAAAGAAGACGCTAGTACTCAAGAAATTATTGATGCATTAAAAGTGGCAAACGCCTGGGAATTTGTAAAAGAATTACCTCAAGGTATTGATACCAATATCCGTAGCTTGAATATTACCACCTGTTGGCAAAAATTGACCGCTAATCAACAACCCAAAAACCTGTCGATTCAATTCGTTTTGATCTTGCCGTACCGTCCTCAATTTCCCTTCCGTGTATCCCTTTAAACCAGGCGATAACGTTGGAAAATCAATATCAAACAGAATATTAGGATTGTACAAATTACCCGTCAAACGCATCTCCAAATCAACAGGCGTCGAGGTTCGAGAAGCTTCAATGACCTGTTGAGGTGCAGAAACTACTAATTCTTGAATAAAATTATACGGCGAAGCACTTAAATTCTCATATTTTGCGGTAATATCCAATTGCGCATTATAAGGATCACCATCCCAACGAATGACACCGCCTTGTTCAACAACAAAAGGTTTATT
>CAZJWI010000223.1:0-15685 GCA_964549485.1 uncultured Flavobacteriaceae bacterium | reverse complement strand
CTTCAATAGCCGTATCAACATCTGGAATTGATTTAAATTTCTCCTCGATGATGTGACTTCCCATATTCGAGGTCATGATTACGATACAGTTTCTAAAGTCTGCGGTACGCCCTTTATTGTCTGTTAATCGGCCTTCATCCAGTACCTGAAGTAAGCTATTAAAAGTATCTGGATGCGCTTGTTCAATCTCGTCCACAAGCACAACCGAGTATGGCTTGCGACGCACAGCTTCGGTAAGCTGACCGCCTTCGTCATAACCTACGTATCCTGGAGGAGCACATACCAATCTACTAACAGCGTGGCGCTCTTGATATTCACTCATATCAATTCGAGTCATCGCATTTTCGTCATCAAAGAGATAGTCTGCCAGGGCCTTGGCAAGTTCGGTCTTACCAACCCCCGTAGTACCGAGAAACAAAAATGATCCAATTGGTCTATTTTGATCCTGTAACCCCGCACGGCTACGACGCACGGCATCACTAACAGCTACAATGGCTTCCTGCTGGCCTACAACTCTTGTGTGAAGTTCTTCTTCCAGACGCAAGAGTTTTTCGCGATCACTCTGTAACATTTTGGTCACTGGAATACCCGTCCACTTAGCGACAACCTCGGCTATGTTTTCGTGGGTCACTTCTTCTTTTATCAAGGCATGGTCAGATTGCTCGGCAAACTCGCTCTGCAAGCGTTCTAATGCCTCCTGAGCTTCCTTTATTTTACCGTAACGCAATTCGGCTACTAGCCCGTAATTGCCGTCTCGCTCTGCCTTTTCGGCTTCAAACTTAAATTGCTCGATATCCTGCTTGGCACTTTGAATTTTATCTACCAAAGCCTTTTCTGATTGCCACTTGGCACTAATTTCGTTGCGTTGTTCTTTAAGTTCGGCCAGTTCGGCATTTAAGGCTTTTAATTTGACGCTATCTTTCTCACGTTTAATCGCTTCAATCTCAATCTCTAATTGCATTACCCGGCGGTCAAGAACGTCTAACTCTTCAGGTTTGGAATTGATTTCCATACGCATCTTGGCAGCAGCTTCGTCCATTAGATCAATGGCTTTATCTGGCAAAAATCGATTGGTGATATAGCGTCTTGAAAGCTCGACGGCAGCAATAATGGCATCATCTTTAATTCTAACCTTATGATGAGTCTCATATTTTTCTTTAATTCCTCTCAAAATAGAGATCGCACTTTCTGTATCAGGCTCATCTACAATGACCTTTTGGAAACGACGCTCAAGGGCCTTATCCTTTTCAAAGTACTTTTGATACTCATCTAGAGTGGTGGCGCCAATGGCTCTCAATTCGCCTCTGGCCAATGCGGGTTTTAAAATATTGGCTGCATCCATTGCACCCTGACCGCCTCCAGCACCTACCAAGGTGTGAATCTCGTCTATAAATAAAACGATGTCGCCATCACTACTAGTGACCTCTTTGATTACGGCTTTTAATCGCTCCTCAAACTCACCTTTATATTTGGCACCTGCAATAAGCGCTCCCATATCCAGAGCAAAGATCTTTTTGTCCTGTAGGTTGTCGGGTACATCACCATCAATAATACGATGCGCAAGTCCTTCGGCTATTGCCGTCTTACCTGTACCAGGCTCTCCTACCAAAATAGGATTATTCTTAGTCCGTCTTGACAAAATTTGAAGTATGCGTCTTATCTCTTCATCTCGACCTATAACGGGATCCAACTTGCCATCTTTGGCCAATTGATTGAGATCTTTGGCGTATTTGCTCAATGAATTATAGGTGTCTTCAGCTGTTTGTGACGTGACGCGATTACCTTTTCTCAACTCTGATATAGCGGCCTCTAAGCCTTTTTTGGTAACCCCTTGGTCTTTTAAAATTTGAGCAATTTTACTTTTTCCAGTAAAAATCGCTAATAACAGATGTTCAATAGAGACAAATTCATCATCCATTTTTTTGGCGATAATACTGGCTTCATTTACGGTTATTGATGCCTCTCGCGATAGCATGAGTTCTGCCCCTGAAACTTTAGGATAACTTTCAAGGGTACTATTGAGTACTTTCGCTATAAGCGGAAGATTTACATTCACCTTTTGTAATAAAAAAGGTGTCACGTTCTCATCTACTTCAAGAATCGCCTTAAAAATGTGCTCATTCTCTATTTGTTGATGACCGTACTCTTGAGCAAGTTGCTGCGCCCTTTGTATGGCCTCTTGTGATTTTATAGTATAATTATTAAAATTCATGGTTTTATAGTGTTGTTGTGTTGTTGTCAATAGCACCATTGCCATCAACAACTTGACTATGGCAATATATATTCCACGACAGCCCTCCAGACAAAATGACGCGCAAACCCTTATTTTGACTGACTTTTTGTCTGTTTGCATTTGACCTCGAAATCATCTAATCCTATTTTTCGTTGTATTTTTACAAAAACATTAAGCTATGGGAATATTTGATTCAATATTTGGCAATTCACAAGGTACAGACGCACATAAAGAGTCTGATAAGGTGCAAAAGCTACCTTGGACTACTTTAAACCGTATCGAGCAACTAGATGAGCTTGTAGAAAATTCTAAAACCACCCCTGTAGCGATTTTTAAACACTCTACAAGTTGTGGAATTAGCCGGATGGTACTCAAGCAATTTGAAAGTGAATACGACATACCCATAGATACCTTACAAGCGGTATATCTCGATCTCAAAGCTTTTAGAGCGATTTCTAATGAGATTGCAGAGCGTTTTGGGATCAGACATGAAAGCCCACAGCTCCTTTTGCTTAAAAATGGCAATGTCGTTTATTCAGATTCGCATGGTGCCATCAGTGTAGCTGCTTTAAAAGCACATTTATAAGATCGTTGGTTTAAAAAAAGGCCACTGGTATTAGCAGTGACCTTTTATGTGCTGGCATTAATGCCGCAAATGAGACTTTATTTGGTCTTGGCTTCAAATACGGGTAATAATTCTGTAGATACCTCTCCAAAGCCAATACGAGGATGATCTTTAGATTTAGAATACCCTCTAATGATCACCGTATCGTGATCTTCAATAAACTTGCGATCGCCGCCTTCTTTTAACTTAACTGGTTTTTCTCCTCGCCACGAAAGTTCTAACATAGAACCATAACTCTCAGGAGTGGGTCCAGATAAGGTTCCGCTACCCATCATATCACCCGCATTAACCGGGCAACCGTTGACAGTGTGATGCGCCAATTGCTGGCTCATATTCCAATACATATACTTAAAATTGGACTTGGCCACCACCGTTTCTTGTTTATTCTTAGGCTGTATCGCCACCTCTAGGTTGATATCAAAGCTTTTCTTACCCTCAAATTGTAAGTAAGGCAACAGTTCTTTTTTGGGTTTAGGACTTTCGGTTCTAAAGGGTTCTAATGCATCCAGAGTTACAATCCAGGGAGAAATAGACGAAGCAAAATTCTTGGCCAAAAATGGTCCGAGCGGCACATATTCCCATTTTTGAATGTCGCGAGCGCTCCAATCATTAAATAAGACGAGTCCAAAGATATGTTCTTCGGCATCTTTGGTGGCTATGGGTTCTCCTAATTGATTAGCCGCTGTTGTAATAAAAGCCATTTCTAATTCAAAATCTACCAGACGACTAGGACCAAAAATAGGTTCGGCAGCCCCATTGGGTAGCTTTTGACCATTGGGTCTATGCACTGGAATACCAGAAGGAATGATAGAACTGCTGCGCCCGTGATAGGCCACAGGTAAATGAAGCCAGTTAGGCATCAGGGCATTATCGGCACCTCTAAACATGGTCCCTACATTGGTAGCGTGTTCAATACTACTGTAAAAGTCGGTATAATCACCAATCTGTACAGGCAATTGCATCTCAACCTCTTCTAATTTAAAGATCACCGTATCGCGATGCTTTTCGTTTTCGCGTAAAGCGCTATTGTCTTTGTCAAAAATTTCTGCAATACGGTTTCTAACCAAACGCCAGGTTTTACGACCATCGGCGATAAAGTCATTTAAGGTGTCTTGAAGAAAAATATCATCGGTAAGGGGTATGCCTTCGAAATAACCCAATTGGTGTAGGGCTCCCAAGTCTATGGCATAATTTCCGATACGTGTACCTATAGTGATAACATCATCTCTGGTAAGAAAAACACCAAAGGGGATGTTCTGAATCGGGAAGTCTGTCTTTTTTGGCGTATCAAGCCAAGTAGTTCTATTGGGATCATTTGCGGTTAATGGCATAGTTAGTTGTGATAAAATGTTTGTAAAAAGCTTACTCAAAGATATGATTTATCCTAATCCAAATGTTATATATCCGTATTTTTGCTTTTTTCTTAACAAACCCGATTTATATGCAACGCGATTCAGAAATCTTCGATCTTATACATGAAGAACATCAGCGCCAGCTCAATGGCCTTGAATTAATTGCCTCCGAGAACTTTGTCAGTGATCAAGTTATGGAAGCGGCAGGCTCAGTTTTGACAAATAAATATGCAGAGGGGTATCCCGGAAAACGCTATTACGGTGGTTGTGAAGTAGTAGATGAAGTGGAAACTATTGCTATTGAAAGAGCCAAAACCTTGTTTGGGGCCGAGTATGCCAATGTACAACCGCATTCTGGCTCACAAGCCAATACAGCTGTATTTCATGCCTGTTTAAAACCTGGTGATACTTTTTTAGGATTTGATCTTGCCCATGGTGGGCACCTTACACATGGTTCTCCGGTTAATTTTTCGGGACGTTTGTACAATCCTGTTTTTTATGGGGTAGAGCAAGAGACTGGGCTACTTAATTATGACAAGATTGAAGCCATTGCGCTCAAGGAAAAGCCTAAAATGATTATCGCAGGGGCTTCTGCCTATTCTAGAGAGATTGACTATAAACGCTTTCGCGAAATCGCAGACAAGGTAGACGCCATTCTTTTGGCAGATATTGCACATCCTGCAGGGTTGATCGCTAAAGGTATTATTGCAGACCCAGTACCACATTGCCATATTATTACTACCACTACCCATAAAACCTTGCGAGGTCCTAGAGGCGGGATGATTTTGATGGGGAAAGACTTTGATAATCCATTTGGTATCACATTAAAAAATGGAAAGTTGCGAAAAATGTCTTCCTTGCTAGACAGCGGTATATTTCCTGGAAATCAGGGCGGGCCTTTAGAGCATATCATTGCCGCCAAGGCGATTGCTTTTGGAGAAGCGCTTACCGATGATTTTTTACATTATATGGTTCAGGTAAAAAAGAACGCCGCTGTTATGGCAAAGGCTTTTATTGACAAAGGCTATGATATCATATCTGGAGGCACAGATAATCACATGATGCTCATTGATTTGCGCAATAAAAACATCACAGGAAAGGCTGCCGAGGAAGCCTTGGGGAAAGCGGATATTACCGTCAATAAAAACATGGTACCTTTTGACGATAAATCCCCCTTTGTGACATCGGGTATTCGAATAGGTACAGCAGCCATAACAACACGAGGTCTTGTCGAGTCGGACATGGGTACTATTGTAAACTTGATCGATGAGGTGATACAGCAACATGAAAATGATGAACAACTAGAAGCCATTGCTACTAAAGTACATCAGATGATGAGTGATAGACCGCTTTTTGTAGCCTAAAAAAACCATAAAAAAACCCGATCTGAGAAGATCGGGTTTTTTATTGGGCCAATACAATTTATAAGAATCCGAATCCAAATCCAAAATTAAAATAGAGAAGTCCCGAATCACTCAAACCTGGTATGTCAGGTATTTCTTCTACAGTGGTTAGAGAAGGGTCATCCACGCTTCTTACCACCACCCTTTGAGGGATATCCCCAAATCCGTAACCCACTTCAAGTCTAAAATAAAAGACGCGACCTAGTTTGAGTCCTGCCTTTAGATTAAAGGTATTATAGGCTATATCGGCCTTACCATCACCAACAGAGAAGTTGCTGTCATCAAATTCTACCTCTACAAATGTACCTTCTGAGGCAAAGGAAGTATAGGAGATCCCTGCATAAAACCCTTTTCCTCTGGGATTGGCGTAAATATGAGTTCCTATTTCAAAATTGGTATAGTCAATAGTAGTATCGTCAAAATCACGGGCTAAGGCAAAGTAGTCAATCGCAAAACCAACTCTGTTGTTAAGCAGCGGTGTTAGGTATTCTCCAGTAGCAGTAATGATCGATGGTACCCCAATTTTCATTCCTAAACGCAGCGGTTTAATCGATTTTTCTTTGGTAGGCATCTCCTGTGAAGTCTTTGTTTCTATGGCGCCACTATCTTGAGCATTAGTGATTTGGCACAAACCCAAAAGACTACAGATGATAAAAATTTTTGTTACTCGTGTTTTCATTATTTGATACGTGCTTGAAATTCGGAAATCACATTAGAATAGCTACGCAAGACGCGATCCCATTCTTTGTATAATTCATCACTTTTAACACTAGTCATAGGAATACCCGAGGCTTCGCTCACTAGTTTTACTTTAAAAGTCAAAGGGTCTGCACTCGATTCTTTCACTATCATACGCGTACGCACTGTATTTTGTTTAAAGGTCTTGAGTGACCAGGCGGTTCTGAGATATCCCGTTTCTTTATCGGTCATTTCAATAACGTCGATATAGGAAAGCACAATTTGATTAATCAATTTCCAGGCCTTATCCTTGTCCATGGCGTTGCTTTTTAATTCTATATCTACATTGGCAATATCGGTTTGTATAGAGGCGTCATAAGCATCGTCGCGTTTCATCTCAATATAATACGTCTTTGGCGGTGCCGTCATCTTCTTTTTATTGCAAAACTCGATGCGCTCTGTCAAGAAACCAATTTTCTTGGCGATAACGGTAACACAATCACTTTTGGGTACAGTGATCACGGCACTGCCTTTACCTACCATCTTTCCGTTGAGATAGATCTCGGCATCGGCTTCAGAGCTGCCCACCTGTACTTTTTTCTTTCCATAATCATAAGTGTTGTCTAAGGTCAGGTTTGCGGCGGTAGCGGTAATACTCAATAAGAGCATCATAATAAGTACTTTTAATTTCATCGTTGATTGGTTTTAAAGTTGAGCCAAATATATTGGCTCGTCCAAATGGTGACAATACCCTTTACTGGGTATAATGCTATTGTTTGAGCTCATATACCCAAGCATAGGCTAGCTTTTGCAGCTGTCCTGTCCCAGAGATCTTTAATTTTCTGATCATGTTTTTGCGATGCGTACTTACGGTAGCTTCACTTATATCTAAAATTGTAGCAATTTGACGGCTGCGATACCCAAGTCCTATGAAATGAAAAATTTGCTGTTCGCGCTCACTGAGTTTATGTAGTTGCTTATTTGGTGAGGCCTGGCCCATAACGAGCTGTCTGAGTTGTTCAACCAATGCCGGAGAGCAAGAAATATCCTTATAGGCCGTAAGAATAGCAAGCAAGTCTGTTTTGTCAAGTATCTGACCTGATCGCTTGGCTTTGTCAAGAAGCTGTAATAGCGCTGCTGTTGTATTCATTGGTCGAATGTAAAAGAACCATTCTCCCAATAAAATACCCCTAATAGGGTATTTTTATCGCAATATTAAAAGTCGTATTTGCGCTCTATGGCATAGCGCAATAGTTCGCCTTTACCTGCAAGGCCAAGTTTCCGCATCATATTTTTTCGATGTTTCTCAACGGTTGAGACGGCCGTAAACCGAAGATCTGCAATTTCAGAAGAGGTTTTGTTTTGTGCGATGAGTTTGAGGATTTCACGTTCGCTTTTGGATAAGACAGAATGGGAGGGTGTTTGCGCTTTCGCGAAAGCAGACTTTTCAATAAACGCTTCGAGCTCGCCATCGTAATAATCGTTACCCGTTGTTACACTTTCTATGGCTTTTAATATAGAGTCTAGAGGACTATTTTTCAAGACATAACCAGTGGCTCCCGCATCGCGCATTTGCCGAACCGCCTGTTCTTGATCAAACATAGAAAATGCGATAATTTTGGTGTGAGGCAACAGCTTTTTAATCTGTCTGGTGGCCTCAATTCCATCTAGTTTGGGCATCCTTATATCCATGATCACCACAGCAGGTTGTTTGGCTTTAACAATCTCTAATAGGGCCTCACCATCGGTGGCAGTACCTACGATAGAAATATGTTCTTCATAGGCTAGTAATAATTTAATACCATCAATTACGGCTTGATGGTCTTCGCCAATTGCTACTGTAATCATAGGGGTAAATCTATTATAATATTTGTTCCGCGTCCGGGCGTCGAGTCAACTTCAAGACTACCTTCGAGATGTTCGACACGTCTTTCAATACTACCTAAGCCCATACCTGCACTTTTTTGAAAGTTACCCGTCTTAAATCCCTTGCCGTTATCTTCGATGAGGATATTGAGTTCATTTTCAAATTGCGTTAGCGAGATACCAGCTTCTGTGGCCTGAGCATGTTTAATAATATTGGTAATCAACTCTTGAATTATTCTAAAAATAGTAATTTCAATATCGTTGCGTAAGCGACCATCTAACCCAAAATGGGTGACAGAAACCTGCAAACCCCCTTGAGTAGAGACCGATTGAGCCAGCCGCTCAATCGCTGGTATTAAGCCGTCTGTAGCCATAACCCCGGCATTTCTTTCATGAGATATGTCGCGTACTTTCTGGTAAGCCTCATTAATTAAGTGGTGGGTCTTAGCCAATAAGGTTTTGGGTTGTGCTACTTTATCCAGGTTCCGTTCAAGATTTTCGACTTGCATTCTAACCGTAGCCAAGGTACTTCCCAAATTATCGTGTAGCTCTCCAGCGAGGCGTTGTCGTTCTTTTTCTTGTCCAGCCACCATGGCATTGATGGTTTCAATTTCCCTCTCCTTGAGCAACTTTTCGGTTTTTTGGATTTCTATAGCCTTGGCTTGTTCGGCTAGGCGTTGTTTACGTTTCATATCTCTAATAACCAAAAAGGTAATGATACTCCCTAAAAACAAGGACCCACCCAAGCCTATGGCCAGATTGAGATTTCTTTTGCGTTGGGCTTCGCTTACTAAGATTTGTTTCTCCTTTTCGGCGGTTTGATATTTGGTCTCATATTCGGAAACAAGTTGCAAGTTTTTGGCCTGATCTGAAGTTTGTAAAGCCGTTAAATAGGCGTTGTGTGCCTTGAGCATTCGTAATGAATCTCCTAGTTTTTGATACCCCAAGTATAGTCGATACTGGGTGTATTTGTCCAGGGATTGGAATAGGTAGGCATCATTAGTATTTTGCTTCTTTGCCTGTTCTAAAAACGCGATACCTTTTTTGAGTTCCCCTTTTTCTATCGCTAAGGAGCCTTGATTGATCAATACGGCTAGTTTTCGCTCATTTTCAAATATTCCACTGCTAGTGTCCAAAATTTGCGAGGCCCTATTCAAATAGTACTGTGCACTATCCAATTGACCGCTATAGCGTTGATGATGTAAAAAATAAGTCAAATCGCGTTTAACCTTTAGCAGTGGTTCAGTTAAGGTGGTCAATTTGGGCCGGACTGCTGCGTAATTGGCGATATTCAAAAGACTATCTCTAAAAAAGAACCGCTGTTGTATGCGGTATTGATAGAGATCGGCAATTTTGTGATCAGAGGAGGACGTGTATTGTTTTAATTTGTCAACAAAGTAATTATATGAGCTGTCATTGATAACGATGAGAAAGCGTTCATAGATTTCTAATATATACCTTGTACAGGCAGCGGCCAATACGGGATCATCTAATTGTTCGGCAGCTTCAAGGGCTTCTCTTATTAACGCAAAGCCTTCTTGTTCTTTACCTTGCTCGATATAGGCGTAGATACCTTGATTGATAAGCTGAATGATCCTAGCCCGGTCTGAAGGGTTAGTCATCGCTACTGTAGGCGGCTCCCACTGGCCAGTCTTTAAGAGCCTCAGGTGATCAGAAAGCGCCTGTTTAATACTAGAATCAGTCGCTTCAGAAATATATTCAAGTGCTTTGGGGTAACGACTATTATAAACAGCATCAAAAAAATCATCTACCGTTGCTTGAGCACAAACAACGGTAGCGATTAATGAGATGCCAAGAGTAAGAATGAGTCGTTTCAAATCTTACATAATTATAGAATGACTTGGATTACAAATCCCAAAAGGTGGTCCTGCTATCACTTGCGTAAATGGTTGGTCAGTGTTGTTTTTTCTCAAAGCTATGTCCATGTAATCATCTCCGTCTCTCAAGATAGCATGGGGATTTAAATACACAGAATTCTCCAAATCATTAGGATTATAAAGATGAGCTGGAGGCATTTGTCTGTCATAAATTACGGCCAGTGGGCTGCCTTTGGACAAGGCTTCTGTACCTATGAGTACATAATCTATGATCTCATTATTAACCGTAAAAGGAGCGATTTTAATATGAATCTTTGCCCAACGTGTAGTGGTAGATTGTCCTGCTGTATTTTCGGTAATATCCTCAAATGAAAGCGATGGAGCGCCAGTAAGTCCCATGGTAACTGGACCTGTAAAGTTTTGAAGTTTAAAATCTACTGTATAATTATGAGAAATAACTCCGTTGTCTTCTATTTTTTGATAATCTTTTAATCTGATATACACCATGTAAAAGGTACCGTAGTCTTGCGCTCCCATAATGGGTTGCCAATCTTTTCTGTCGAGCTGTAATGCAAATTTTAAATTTTCGTGTGCCATAATGTTGGTTTTAAATTAATCAAAATAATGTAATGGTTGAACTTTTGTTTGCGCTTTTAAATATTGATGCAAGGGTTGCCATGATTTGGAAATGGAAGCATCAGGAGGCACCTCTAAAGGGAGGCTCTTAATTTGTTTTTCTGTTAGATGGTGTAGCACGCTTACACCCGTATTCTTTTTGTATTCAAAATAAAGTGTGCTGTTACGAATTGAATTGGACTGAATCTCATTGAGGAGTCGCTTCAAAATATCATAAGCATAGGTAGCCCCTGTAGGGATAGATGGACAGATATAAAAGCCGTCAAAAGGACTGCTTAAAAATTCATTCAAACTCCGATTTGAAAGTAGGTAGGAGGCTGCGATGGCGGGATCGTCAATCGATTTATCCAGAATTAAAGATTGCGGCACTTTTGCCATTTCAACTACGCGAATCTCAATACCTTTTTCATTTTGCAATGTTGTCAAACGCTGGTGCAGGTCTACGGGGATATCAAAATCTAGTTGATCTACTTTTAAATAGGTCTGAGTCCTATCAATTTTATCAATCTCGCATATATACGCACCTACTACTTGATGTACAGAAAATGAAGATAGCGGAACAAAATGATCATCCGCCTTGCTAACCGGATCACTTAAACAGAGGTATTCACAATTATTTTTTGTGCCGTAACCCGTAATTAGGACCATATGATGACTGTCGCTAATATAGGTGTGAAGTATGATGGGAGCATCGGTTGTAGTCAGAGTTGTTTCTAAAAATTCAAGGTCTAAGAGTTTGGCAGTATCACTTAGCGGTTGACAATGAATCCCCATCTTTTTAAAAACAGGTATGATATGTCTGGGATGTATACCTCTATTGCACTCAAGGGTCATCGGTTGGCCTTCAGTAGGACAAGATTGTTTAGAGGGTGTCCAATTTTCGAGAGCAACCCCAACTGGAGGGTAGTGGTTTTTATAATAGGTTAAGATCTCATGTTGGGTGGTACCAATGCTAGATTTGATGTGCAAACCTTGTATCATCTGTTGCGCACAGGCGGCCCAACACCACTTCGAATTAGGGGGTTGTGCTACTGTGGTTAGCGATAAAAACCGATATAAAGCCATAAAGAGCTACTGCCTTATTTTGAGCAAACAAGTTGTAAATAAATCTGCATGCCCAAAATACCCACTACTGGGTATATTACGATCTTCAATCTATGAAATTTATACTAGTAAATAAAATAGGACGTATTAAAGCAAGAGGCGGGCCTAGACTTTTAGCGGTTAAGCACAACTTTTAGTAAAAATAATATAGCCACAAAACCAAGAAATCCGAGAAGTATCCATTTAGAGCCCTTGTATTGTTTCTTGTGTAAGCGAGCGTCTTTTCGGTAGGCTATCAGTAGCAAAGTAATAAAGGCTACGATAAAAAAAGCAACGAATATCCACTGTCCGGTACTAAACATTTTGTGTTATTTTAGGCGTTGTAAAAATAGTCATTCACGCGCTTTCGCGAAAGCGCATATCTAATAAATCACCTTATGAAAAATAAAATAGCTGCCGTACACGCTTTTCACACGGCATTTGGCTTGGGAATAGAAAATGCACCAACCGCTAATCTGCCAAAAGAGCGTAACTTATTGCGCTATAATCTGATGAAAGAAGAAAATGAAGAATATCTCGAAGCCGCTAATGATGGTGATTTGATTGAGGTGGCAGACGCCCTGGGAGACATGCTATATATTCTTTGCGGAACGATAATAGAGCATGGAATGCAGCACAAAATTGAAGAAGTTTTTGAAGAAATACAACGGTCTAATATGAGTAAATTAGGGGAAGATGGACTACCTATATATCGTGAAGATGGAAAGGTACTCAAAGGACCTAATTATTTTAAACCTGATATAAAGGCCATACTTGATAGGTCATAGACCAATAAAAAAAGGCAACTCTCAGAGTTGCCTTTTTTGTCTTTATAAGAACTACTAGCCGTTATTCTGGCTTAATCCCTAACTTTTCCATCACCGCCGTAGTGAGATCGTATGCTGGGTCAACATAAGCGAGATTGGTATTATTCCCTACAGTGAGTACCTGAGTATAGCCTTGAGTTTTTGCAATTTCATTAAGCGCCTCTCCAATTTTTTTGTACAAGGGTTGAACTAGTTCATTTTGCTTAAGCTGAACTAATTGCGTTCCATTTTGACGAAATTTGGCGATATCATTTTCCATACCAGCGAGTTCTTCTTGTTTAGCCACCTTGTCTGCATCACTCATTGTGGCAAATTTTTCATTGGCCGCTTTTAGTGTTGCGTCGTAGGTGTCCAATTTTGTTTTGAGTTGCTTTTCTAAATCGAGATTATACTCCTTAAGTGCTGTTTGTACAGAGGCCAATTCGGGCATTTTGGCTAGGATAAAATCAGGATCAATCGTTCCTACTTTTGATTGAGCAAAGGAAGTGGCTGTCATCAATAGGACAACTACACTCATCATCATTTTTTTCATGTATGTATGTTTTAATTTTAGCATTTGCGCCTGCAAATATATAAGTTCCAAAACAATATCTATGCCAACGGTCTAATTTTGCTCATATAGCTGGCCTCTGTGCGGTTTTAAAGCGTCTCGAACTGCAGGCATTTCAGACTCATCAACAACCAAGAATGCTAGCGTGTGCATTTCGGATAGCTCTTGGGTACCTGTTATTGGTGCTGTAAGCGATTGAGCTGCAGCATATTCTTTAAGGTGAATTTCGTGATGTTTAGCTGTTTGCTTGGCAACAGGACCTCTAAAATCCCAGATTAATTTCAGTCTTCTCATACCCATATTTTAGGGGGCAAAATTAGTAAATAAAACACGGTTGCCATCAAAAGTTATTTTCCTTTGAAGGCAGCATACGTTTTCTTTAGGTTCAACGTTAGAATAACACTTGTAGCGTCCTTTAGATTTATCTATTTTTGCACTCCTTAATTGCGACTATGAAAAACTACGCACCTTACTTACTTTTTAGCTTTTTTGTCTTTTTTTCGACTACGACTTTGGCTCAAAAAGACACCGATGTATTGCTCACTATAAACGATGAAGATATCACGGTAGCTACCTTTAAAAGAGTCTATTTAAAAAATCTAAATTTGGTACAGGACGAGAATCAAAAAGATGTGCGTTCTTATCTGGATTTGTTTATCGACTACAAACTGAAAATTGGGGAGGCGTATCGTCAAGGGTTGGATCAAAAAGAAAGCTATCAAAAAGAATTAAAGGGGTATAGAAAACAACTCTCAAAAAATCACGTAACCGATATTGCCGTTACCGACGCACTGATCAAAGAGGCATATGACCGCACGATCAAGGAAGTAAATGCTCGGCATATTTTGGTACGTATCCCGGCAGATGCTACCCCTGCAGATACCCTGGCAGCCTATCAGAAAATAGCTGAGGCCAAACAGAAAATTGAAGCAGGAGAAGATTTTGCATCGGTCGCCAAAAGTTATAGCGAGGATCCTTCGGCTCAACAAAATGGCGGCGAACTAGGATGGTTTAAAGCATTTAAAATGGTATATCCCTTCGAGACAGCTGCCTATAATACTACTGTTGGTGAGGTTTCTGAACCGTTTAGAACACGTTTTGGTTACCACATTCTTCAGCCTATTGCCAGTCGCAAGGGTGAGGGGGAAGTCATTGCAGCCCATATTATGATAGCTCTCAAGCAAAGCGACAAAAGCCTAGATCCAGAAAAGCGAATTTGGGAAATCTATAGGTTATTAGAGCAAGGTGAAGACTTTAAAACTTTAGCACGGACCTATAGTGACGATAAGAAGTCTGGTCGCAACGGAGGACAGCTCAATAAATTCTCTAAAGGACAATTGAGTAGCGAGGTATTTGAGAATAAGGTTTTTGATCTCAAAGATGAAGGAAGCTATACCCAACCTTTTAAAACCAGTTTTGGCTGGCATATTGCCAAGTTGATCAAAAAGTATCCAGTAGGTGATTTTGAGCAAATGAAATACGAGTTGGAGGGCAAAGTCAAACGTGACGGACGGGCCAAGATTATCAATGATTCTTTAGCATTTCAGTTGATGGATCGCTATCAAATAAAGAGTATGCCCGAGGTCATCACCTTTTTTAAAAAAAACCACAACTTGGAGATGGGCCAAACCAATTGGACTCCAGACACCACCACTGTGGCTATGACTGCCAAGGCTTTTCAAATTAAGGATATGCCTTTTTACTATAAAGATATTGCCCAGCGTCTAGCAGCTGAGCAACAATCACTTGCATCCTACGCTAGTGTATCTAATTTTATTACCAAAAAAGTGACAGATTTTTTTAAAGAGGAAGTCATTAACTACCACCTGGAGCATCTGGAAGAAGAAGATCAGGATTTTGCTGCTGTTGTGACAGAGTATAAAGAAGGCTTATTACTTTTTGACCTTATGGAGTCTACCATTTGGAATCAGGCCAAGACAGATACCCTAGGATTAAAGCAATATTTTCAGAACCATCAGTCCAAATACCAATGGCCAGAACGCTATAATTTGACCGTGTATACCGCTTCCGATAAATCAAAAGCCGAGCAAACTAGAGTCTTATTACTTCAAGGTAAAACCGCCAAGGAGGTTAAACAAGCGCTCAATACTGATGAAAAAGTACATGTTTTGGCTACTACTAAACAACTTGCTGTATCCGATTTAAAACTACCCGAAGATGCGCGTTTGCCCGAGGGTATTAGTCAAGTGATAGCCGGTGATGGCTATAGCGTTTATCACGTACATGAGATCATGCCAGCCGGACCAAAAACCTTGGATGAGGCACGAGGTTTGGTTGCTAGTGATTATCAAAAAGCGCTAGAAAAAGAATGGATAGCCAATTTGCGTGATAAGGCGTCTATTTCTATCAAAAAGCGTGTTTTAAAGAAATTAACTGCACAATTGGAATAATGGGTACAGACAAACTCCTAACATATGTTTTTGTACTACTGTTTTTTTGTAGCTGCTCCTTGTTTACCAATCAGGCTCCAGAAAATGTAGTGGCTCGTGTGGGAGATCAATATCTTCTAAGGAGTGAGTTATCTCAGGCTATACCGGAGGGATTGAACAAAGAAGACAGTACTAGAGCTGCTG
>CAZJWI010000222.1:0-26278 GCA_964549485.1 uncultured Flavobacteriaceae bacterium | reverse complement strand
GCGCTATAAACAGGTAAAAAAGAAAATAGCGCAAGCAGAGCCACAATAGCCCAAATGGCTTTGTCTCCTTTTAATCCTTGAAATATTTTCTTTTCTTTCATGCTATGCTTATCTAATCAAAGGTGCTTTGTTTATAGATCTCTTACCGCTTGTTTAAACTGTCTTCCGCGATCTTCATAATTTTCAAACAAATCAAAACTCGCACAGGCGGGAGATAGTAGTACAGCGTCTCCACGCTCTGCAACTTTATAGGCAATTTTAACGGCTTCAGACATTGAAGGGGTTTCTACAATTACATCCACCATATTGGCAAAGTGATCCATCAGCTTACGATTATCGACCCCAAGACAAATAATTGCCTTGACTTTTTCGTTGACCAAAGGATACAAATCTCTGTAATCATTACCCTTATCAACTCCGCCTACAATCCATACCGTAGGTGCACTCATACTATCCAAAGCATAAAATGTCGCATTTACGTTAGTTGCTTTACTATCATTAATGTATTGCACATTATTGATCTTGAGTACTTGCTCCAGACGATGTTCGACCCCCTGAAATCCTTCAAGACTCTCTCGTATCGTTGCCTTGCGAATGTTTAACAATTTGGCAATGGTGGTTGCCGCCATCGCATTTTTGGTGTTGTGCTGTCCTTGCAATGCTAAGTCCTTTGTTGTCATATGAAATGAATCCTTATCTATTTGTACTACTAATTCGTTATTGTCTATATATGCGCCCTTTTCAAGTTTTCGCTTAAGCGAAAAAGGCATTAGTTTTGATTGAACGGGATGCTGGGCTAACCATGAGACGATCACAGGATCATCAGCATCATATATGAGATAGTCTTGACTGGTCTGATTCTTAGCTATGCTAAATTTTGAAGCTATATAGCGTTCAAAATCATGATCATAACGGTCTAGATGATCGGGCGTGATATTGGTAATTACTGCGATATGCGGTCTAAAATTGACAATACCATCAAGTTGAAAACTACTAATCTCTAATACATAGGTCTCCCTTTGCTGGGTCGCGACCATTTTGGCAAAACTATCTCCGATATTACCAGCAACTCCAGGACGTATTCCTGCCTGACCAAGTATATGACCCGTTAGCATCGTTGTTGTGGTTTTACCATTGCTACCAGTAATACCAATGAGCTGTGCCTGGGTATAGCGAGAAGCAAATTCAATCTCAGAAATTACCGCAATACCCTTACTCAACAGCTCCTGCACTATTGGTGCGGTATCGGGGATACCAGGACTTTTCATTACCAGATCTGCTCCAAGTAGCCGAGAGCTACTATGCCCATTTTCTTCCCATTCTAAATCAAAATGTGTCAGAACTTCTTTGTATTTATCTTGTATAGCCGCGCTGTCTGAGACAAATACCTCATAACCTTCTTTTTTACCCAATATGGCCGTGCCTACACCGCTTTCGCCGCCACCCAATACAATTAACCGATCTCTCTTCATCTTCTTCGACTTCTACCTTATTTTGAGTGTTACCACAGAGACAATTGCCAGTAATATGGCAACGATCCAAAAACGCGTCACGATTTTGCTCTCATGTATTCCCTTTTTCTGATAGTGATGATGCAGTGGCGACATTAAAAAAATTCGTTTGCCCTCGCCAGTTTTCTTTTTGGTGTATTTAAAATAGCTCACTTGTAACATTACCGAAATGGTCTCCATAAAGAAGACGCCACAAAGAATGGGTATAAGCCATTCTTTTCTGGTAGCAATTGCCAGTACGGCGATAATCCCGCCTATGGTTAAACTTCCAGTATCACCCATAAAGACTTGTGCTGGGTAGGTGTTATACCATAGAAACCCTATGAGTGATCCTACAAAAGCGGTTATAAAAATGAGCATCTCACCACTACGTGGGATGTACATGACATTGAGATAATCGCTAAAAATGATGTTTCCAGAGACAAAAGCAAAAATACCCAGAGTCAATACCGCTATTGCCGATGTTCCCGCTGCCAAGCCATCAATGCCATCGGTCAGATTGGCGCCGTTAGAAACCGCTGTGATAATAAAAATGATAATGGGAATGAAAACAATCCATGCATATTTACCCCAATCGTCATTGATCCAGGTGATTAATTTTTCATAATCTACTTCATTGTTTTTTACAAAGGGTAAGGTGGTCTTTAAACTCTTTTCTTCATCTGTAAAACGAGGATTATCGATATTTTGCGCTAATTCGACCTGACTTATCGCAGGTGCATTGGGCAATTCTTCTTTGACCGTAATGTCCTGATGAAAAAACATAGTTGCCCCCACTATAATACCTAAACCAACCTGTCCTAGTACTTTGTATTTACCAGCTAGACCGTCTTTATTGCGCTCCATTTTCTTTTTATAATCATCCATAAACCCAATCACACCCATCCACAGCGTGGTCACAATAAGCAGGATGATGTAGATGTTGTCTATTTGCGCAAAAAGCAACACAGGTACTAGGGTAGATAAAATAATAATTAAGCCTCCCATTGTAGGTGTTCCAGCCTTTTCGGCCTGTCCTTCCAATCCTAAATCCCGAATGGTTTCACCCATTTGTTTTCGTTGTAGAAATAAGATGATTCGTTTTCCGTAGATGGTTGAAATTGCCAAAGAAAGTAAGATCGCCATTGCCGCCCTAAATGTGGTAAATTGAAAGAGTCCTGCACCTGGTAGGTTATAGGCTTCATCTAGATATTTAAACAAATAGTACAGCATTATTTATCGAGTTGATTTAGGGTTTGCTTGACAATTTTGAAATCGTCAAAATCATGACGTTCTCCATTGATTTCTTGATAGGTTTCATGCCCCTTCCCGGCTATTAAAATGATATCCTGAGGCTGCGCTAGTTGACAAGCTGTCTTTATGGCTTGCTTGCGGTCTGTTATAGTAAGGACCTTTTTAAAATGTTGAGGAGACACACCTTTTTCTATCTGAGCGATGATTGCTTCTGGATCTTCGCTTCTAGGATTATCACTGGTAATAATTAAGGTCGAACTCATCTCACTGGCGATATCACCCATCAAAGGTCTCTTAGTACTATCGCGGTCACCACCAGCCCCAACTACGGTGATCAAATTTTCATTTTTGGTGCGAATATCATTGACTGTAGCCAGCACATTTTTTAGGGCATCTGGAGTATGAGCATAGTCTACAATGGCAGTAATGTTGGTATCTGAAATGAAATACTGAAATCTTCCTGCTACACTTTCCAGCTCGCTTAATAGTTGTAGGGCTTCCATCTGCTCAAGGCCTAACAACTTGGCTGTGGCATAAATTGCGAGCAAATTATAGGCATTAAACGATCCTATCATTTTTACCCAAACTTCCTGGTCTTGGATCTTTAAAAGCAACCCACTTAACTGATTTTCTAAAATTTGAGCGCGATAATTGGCATAGGTCTTTAAGGCGTAAGTGACCTTTTTGGCCTGGGTGTTCTGAAGCATGACCAGCCCATTCTTATCGTCTATATTAGTCAATGCAAAGGCCTCTTTGGGTAAGTGATCAAAAAATCGCTTTTTGACATCACGATACTCGGCAAAGCTGTTGTGATAGTCCAAATGGTCGTGAGATAAATTGGTAAAAATCCCTCCGGCAAATGTGAGCGCTTCAGTCCTATGCTGATGAATACCATGAGAACTCACTTCCATAAAACAGTACTCGACACCAGCCTCATTCATTTGTGCGAGATAGGCATTGATGGAAAGTGAATCTGGTGTAGTATGTGTAGCGGGATACGCCTGGCCTGCTACGACAACTTTTACCGTAGAGAGCAATCCCGTTTTATAACCCGCTTTGGTGAACAATTGATGTAAAAGTGAGGCCACAGTGGTTTTACCATTTGTTCCCGTTACCCCAATAAGTTGCAAGTTTTGTGAAGGATTCTGGTAATAATTGGCAGCCATCCTTGCCAATGCCTTTGCCGAATTACTAACCCGAACATAGGTTATCCCATTAATTAATTGTTCAGGCAAAGCCTCACATACAATAGCCAAAGCACCATTTTCGGCGGCTTTGAGTATATAATCGTGCCCATCGGTTTGTGTACCTCTTACAGCCACAAAAACATCGTTTAAAGTGATGGTTCTAGAATCAAAGTGAATTTTAGAGATCGCCACGGCAGTATTACCCACAACAGCATCAAGTGGCACTTTATACAATATGTCTTTTAAAAGGATCACGATAGGTCGAGGGTTATTTCAGCGTTCTTTTTTATTTTTTGTCCTGGAGCAATCGATTGTTTCTGGACTTTTCCGCTTCCGCGAAAGCGTACTTTCATACCTAAATTCTCTAAGAGTGCAACCGCATCCATTCCTGTCATCCCCTTTACATTGGGCATAGTAGTCACAGGAGTGTTTACTTTGGTATAATACTTTTGATAGTCTGCATCTATAGATTGAGGATTGGCCGTAGGTAGCACCACCTCATCCACTACTGGTGTGTCTGTATAAATCTTTTGAGCTATTTGTTTGAAAACGGGTGCTGCCACTATATTGCCGTAATAACCCAGAGATTTTTCAGGTTTATGAACCACCACTATACAGGAATACTTTGGGTTGTCTGCCGGGAAGTATCCTGCAAATGAGGAAATATACCGGTTGGCCTCTACCCAATATTCGGTTTGACAGGTCCCTGTTTTTCCAGCCATAGAAAAGGAAGGACTATAAATATTCTTAGCCGTCCCGCGCTCTACGGTATGCTTCATCATTTCTTTAACGGCATCAATGGTTGTTTGAGAGGCAATTTGAGGATTGATAACTTCCTTCTCAAATCGCTCTACCGTCACGTCCCATTCTCTAACCTCCTTAATAAAACGCGGTTTTACCATCTCTCCATCATTCGCAATGGCATTGTAAAACGTTAAGGTTTGCAAGGGGGTCAATTGAACGCCATAACCAAAAGCCATCCATGGTAATGTCGTACCATACCAATTTTTATCACCGGGATAAGGGAAGACAGGTTTTCCTTCTCCTTTGATTTCGAGACCTAGCTTGTCGTTGAGTCCCATATTAAATAAGCGCTTCACAAAACGTTTAGGATTATCGGCATAATTGTCATTAATCATTTTGGCGAAAGCGGTATTACTACTCAATTCAAAAGCACGAGCTGCGCTAATCTTGCCATAACCACCCCACTTAGAATCTACGGCTGTACGATCGTAGAACTTGACGCGACCGTTTTCTGTATCGATAACCTGCGAGGTATCGATCACTTTGTCTTCAAGAGCAGCCACCATAGACATCAACTTAAATGTTGAACCGGGCTCATGCGATTCGCCCACGGCATAATTGAGCCGCTCATAATATTTACCATCTTTGGTACGGCCCAGATTTGAAATGGCTTTAATTTCTCCGGTTTTGGTCTCCATAACCACCACACAACCATGGTCTGCCTTAAACTTTTCGAGACTTTGCAATAGGGCGTTGTGCGCGATGTCCTGAATATTGATATCAATTGTAGAAATGACATCAAAACCATCTCGAGGTTCTACCACATTTCCCACTCCAATAGGCTTCCATTCGCCTTTGGCAATTTTTTGTTTAAGACGTCTGCCCTCTTTACCTCGCAGGTAATGACCATAAGCCCCTTCAAGACCTACTCTTGTGTAATAACCACTATCATCGCGTCTTTCATAACCTACAGTACGTTCGGCCATTTTGTTGAGGGGATGCTCTCGCTCCATTACTTCTTCAACGATGATTCCTCCTTTGTATGGTCCTTTTTCGAAAAGCGGTAGGGATCTCACCTTTACGTAATCTGCATAGCCCAGTTTGCGCGCAATAAACAAATAGCGATTCTTTGTAGCACGCGCCTTACGCAGTCTATCTTCATAATAAGCAGGCGTTTTACCTAAAATTTCGGATAGCCCTTGTGAGAGTGCAACTATATGTTTATCAAATTGTTCATCTGATGGCGGTTGAGAGTCCCAGCGGATGTCGTATTTGATCACAGAGGTGGCTAGCAAACTTCCGTCACCTGCGTAGAGGTTGCCACGAGTAGCAGGAATAGTAACCATTTTTTCGGTGCTGGTCACTGCCAGCTCGCGATACTTAGCTCCCTTAAACAGCTGTATATCTATCAATTTGATGGTCACTGCCAGGGCAAAGATGAACATACATCCTGCGACAAAATACAAACGGTTTAATATGTTCTTTTCGGTGGTTGCCAAGACTTACTCTGCTTTGTTACTTTTTACTTTAATCTTTTTAGGTGGCGTTTCTGATGGTTGAATCCCTCTAGAGGCCATTCGCTCTGCGACATTGCTCTGTGTTTTCAAACGCCAAAGCGCTAATCGCGCATCGACAGATTCTGACCGCAGCTGTTCTACTTTTACTTTAAGCCTTGCGATCTGATGTACTTTTTCATCGGCGCGATGTGAACTAGCAATCATAATCAAGGCCAATACAGACAAGAAGATGATCATTCGCCAATTTTTAAAAGCATCTTCATCTACTAAAAAGCGACCTTTTAATATGTCATTAAGCCTGCGTTTCATCAAATACGTTCTCCTATGCGCAACTTGGCACTACGTGCTCGATTGTTGCGTTTAATTTCTTCGGTATCGGGTACGATAAGCCCACCTACCTTTTTAAATGGTACCTCAAAACGACCGTACATATCACGTTCTGGTTCACCTTCAAACAATCCGTTTCTAATAAAGCGTTTGACCAGACGATCTTCTAAAGAGTGGTAACTAATCAAACTTAATCGGCCTCCTGTTGGAAGCAGGTCTTTGGTTTGGATTAAAAACTCCTTTAGTACTTCAATCTCTTGATTTACTTCAATCCTGATGGCTTGATAAATCTGAGCCAGTATCTTATGCGAGCGATGCTGTGGTAAAAAGGGTGCAAGTATTTCTTTTAGATGCGCACTTGTTTTAATGGGCGTTTGTTGTCTTTGGGCTACGATAGTGCGTGCTATTTTAGCAGCATTGCGCAGTTCACCATAGGAGAAGAGGACATTTTTGAGATCTTCCTCTTCATAATCATTAACGACATGATAGGCCGATAACGTATCTGCCTGATTCATTCTCATGTCCAAATCACTTTCAAAGCGTGTCGAAAAACCACGCTCGGCAACATCAAACTGATGAGAAGAGACTCCAAAGTCTCCCAAAATCCCATCAACTTGTTTATAGCCATGGAAACGCAAAAAACGTTTGATATATCTAAAATTTTCAGGAATTAAGGTAAACCGATCATCGTCAATCACATTGGCTTGCGCATCAGGATCTTGATCAAAAGCCAGCAATTTCCCATCACTACCCAGCCTGCTAAGAATTTGACGAGAGTGCCCTCCACCACCAAAGGTGACATCCACATAGACCCCATCGGGCTTAATTTGCAGCCCATCTACAGTTTGGTGTAAGAGCACGGGCTTATGATAATCCATCGGCATCTTCATTATCGCCCATGACTTCTTCGGCCAAATCAGCAAAATCTAGCACAGCCTCGTCAATAGCTTGTTCGTATAATTCTTTATCCCAAATTTCAAGAATATTGATAGCCGCATTCACGACAATTTCCTTTTTTAGATTAGCAAAGCCAGCGAGATCTTTGGCCACCAAAATACGGCCAGAAGCATCTACCTCTACGGGTTTAACCCCAGCGTTAAAACGCCTTATAAACTCGTCGTTCTTTTTGTTAAAACGATTGAGTTTATTGACTTTTTGCGACAAGGCGTTCCATTGTGAAATAGGGTATAATTCCAAGCATTTTTGAAATACAGCGCGCTTTAAAACAAAGCCATCCTGCAAGATAGGGGCCAATTGTTTTTTGAATGCCTGAGGTAGCATTAATCTACCTTTAGCATCCATTTTACACTCGTATGTACCAATGAGATTTAGCACTAAAATGGGTTGGAATTTATGTTATAACTCCAAATATATAAGAATTATTACCACATTTTACCACATTTTACCACATTGTTAATAAGTTTGCCCACTCAGCCTGTTTATTAACAGCATTGTGAATAAGTAACGCTGCCTCCTAACCTTCAAATTTTTACCCACTTCATACGGCTACCGCTATATTTGAGTTAAAAGTTGAGTTCTTGAGTTGGATCTCAGACCAAGAATTGATTTTAAAAAAACGCTTAACTTTCTACTTGTAAACCTTTTGGTTGATGTAACAGCAATAGTATTTAAATACCTATATTTGCCCGTATGCTTATTGGGCCTAACAACTATGACACACAATCTAATTACTGAAGGAAAGTTTACTTACTTAGAAGAAGGTGAAGGCACCCCTATTATTATTCTTCATGGATTGATGGGTGGTTTAAGTAATTTTGACGCAGTCACCCAATTTTTCTCAAAAAATGGGTATAAAGTGGTCATACCCGAGCTGCCTGTTTACACCATGCCCTTAATTAAAACCGGAGTAAAGAGTTTTGCCAAATACCTCAAAGAATTTATAGAAATGAAAGGTTTTGACAAGGTCATACTTCTAGGCAATTCTATGGGAGGTCACGTTGGGTTATATCATACCAAACAGTATCCTGAAAAGGTTCAGGGCCTGGTTATTACTGGAAGTTCAGGTCTCTACGAAAGCGCTATGGGTGAAAGCTATCCAAAACGCGGAGATTATGAGTATATAAAAAAGAAGGCCGAAGGCGTTTTTTACAATCCAGAAATTGCTACTAAGGAAATAGTAGACGAGGTCTATGATACGGTCAATGACAGAAACAAATTGATCAAGACACTCGCCATTGCCAAAAGTGCGATTAGACATAATATGGCTAAGGACCTACCAGAAATGCATACACCTACCTGTATCATCTGGGGCAAACAAGATGCTGTCACTCCACCAGAAGTGGCTGAAGATTTTAATAAACTGCTTCCCGATGCCGATCTGTTTTGGATCGATAAGTGTGGGCATGCGGCCATGATGGAACAGCCTGACCAGTTTAACACCATCCTATTAGACTGGCTCAAGAAAAGGAACTTCTAATAATAAGTGCTCCTTCTATGAAGATTAAATCTGCTGAATTTGTGGTAAGCAACTCGGATGTTGCTCGCTGTCCTAAAGGGATTATACCCGAGTATGCCTTTATAGGAAGGTCTAATGTAGGTAAGTCTTCTTTGATTAATATGCTGACCAATCGGAGAAAATTGGCAAAAACCTCAGGCAAACCTGGTAAAACTCAGCTCATCAACCATTTTTTAATCAATAAAAGCTGGCACTTGGTAGATTTACCTGGTTATGGATACGCCAGAGTTTCTAAAACTACCAAAAAGACCTTTCAAAAATTTATTACCAATTACTTTGAACAACGCCAGCAACTCATTTCGGCATTTGTACTGGTTGATAGTAGGCATGCTCCCCAACCCATAGACACCGACTTTATGGCTTATTTGGGCCAAAATGACATTCCTTTTTCTATCATTTTCACTAAGGCCGACAAATTAAAACCCAAGGCGTTAGCTCGCAATATTGAAATCTATAAAGAAACACTATTGAGCGGCTTGTGGTTTGAGTTTCCTAAGTATTTTGTCAGTAGTGCGACCAACCGATTGGGTCAAGACGAGATTTTAGGGTATATCGAAGAGATCAATAGTGGTCTTGATCTTCAATAAATAGTATTTAGAAGTGCTGTGATAGCGCTTCCACCTTATCGATTAACTCCTGTGTCGTTTCTATCTCAGACAGATCTTCTGCGCTTAGACCTATTTCCAATCCTCTAACACTATCCTCTATTAACACGACTGGAAATCTATATTTAGGAAGCCATTTGGAACGATAAGCTTTTTCAAATTCATCTTTGTGGAAAAAGGTAAAGCTATGAGCTGATGTCTGTCTATAGGTTTTCCAAAGAGCGCTTTCGCGAAAGCTCCCATGGGTTAAAGCACATAAATCACAAGAGTAGGTCTGAGGACTCACTATCTTATGCGCTGTATCTAGCAGTTGTTGAACACCACCCGATTTGGCATTGTACACAAAAATCAATTTCATACCTTAATACTAAGGTTTTTTTAGATCGAGATGCTCTGCAAAATAATCGGTAAAGTCTTTCATAGTATCGGCCATCTTTTCATTTCCAGTAGCCCGTCTAAAGGTATCGGTCATCCCTACGAGCGTCTGATGAAAAAAGACTTGCATCTCGTCTACTGGCATATCTTTAGTCCATAGATCGATACGTACAGATTCTTGCTGATGGCTGTCCCATAACGATAATAACATCGCTTTGGCTTCTTCATTGGCCACACCACCATCACGTGCGGTCCACTTTAGTTTTTCAGGAACACGATTTTCGTCCAGTTCGATATTTACTTTGATGTCTGAAGAGTGCTTTTTTGCCATGATCAAGGTTTGTATTTTGCGTTTGCAAAGATAACATCTGCAGTTTGATTGAGCATTGTTTTGAGAGCAACATCGTTATTCTCCATGTAAGATGATACAATTTTATACCCTATATAACGCCCTACCCTGCCCGGAGTCTCGTTGTCGAAGGATAAATAGAATTTTGAAAATGGCGCAGGATCAATAAATCGCGTCAATAAATTGCGATCTGTCTTATACAGCAACTCGCTAGCGACAAAATACTCCCACATATTTTTCTGATTTTCTTCGGCAAATTGATATTCGGCCTCGGTATACCCAAAAAGTTCATGCTGTGCTTTAGCCGTTAATAAAGCATCCATCAAATACAGCTGCTTGCCCTCGTAGATCATTTGTGCCAAAAAGTGAGGCTGTCTTGGTCTGGAGGTATGCGCTTTCGCGAAAGCGGAAGCAATATCAACGTCAATTTGAGTAGGTCTAAAATTTTTACTGTGATATTTTGGGATACCCCCGTAAAAGTGATGGTCGCTTCCCAAATAGGTGTCTAGTGCAATAAATAAAAGGCTGTCTGTCAAAAACACCTTATTTCGGTAATCGACCTCAGAGGTTATAGTAATTACCTTTGGTATGCTTGTCTCTGGAAAATAGTACTTAATGTGTTGATACAATTGGGATATCGCCTCTTGCTCATCTTCCATATCAGAGAAACTATTAAGCACGGCTGTTTCGAGTTCATTTTGAAGGGTATCACTTAGTTTTTCTTCCCAATAAGCGTCCTCATATTGTTGGGCAAACATATAAGGGTATTTTGCCTTTAGCTCTGGAAGCTCTTCTGGAGCAGTATTGGCAAAAACGCTGTCAAATCTCTCGATGTCTATCTCAACATCTATAGCAGCAATATTGGCTGGTATTTTTGGGTCTTGTTGACAAGCTGTCAAGATCGAGAATAGCCCCAAACACATCAATAATTTATACATAGGATTTGTATCTTTATAGAACAAACGACAATAGTATTCTTAAATTTTATAGAATACTTCTTAGGTCGCAAAAATACTACTAATCCTATTTAAAAATAACCTGGATGCAAACCGAAAAAGTAAAAGATCACATCGTACAATGGCTAAAAGACTATGCAACCAAGGCCGCTATGCCTGGATTTGTTGTAGGTATTAGCGGAGGGATAGACAGCGCCCTTACCTCTACGCTTTGTGCTTTGACAGGACTGGAAGTCCTCTGTGTAGAAATGCCCATCCACCAGGACCCAAGACAAGTCACAAGAGGGAAAACACACATTGCTCAACTCAAGGAGCGTTTTGCCAATGTAAAAAGTGTCGAGGTTGATCTTACCACAACTTTTGAAACCCTTAAAAAAGCGGTACCTCACACCGAAGAATCAGAACAACTAAACCTTAGTCTCGCAAACACCAGAGCGAGATTGAGAATGACAACGCTTTATTATTTTGCAGGATTACATCGCTACCTTGTGGCTGGAACGGGTAATAAGGTAGAAGATTTTGGCGTAGGTTTTTATACCAAATACGGAGATGGTGGTGTAGACCTCAGCCCAATTGCAGACCTTATGAAATCTCAGGTACGCACGCTGGCCGCAGCAGTAAAAGTGCCTCAAAGCATATTAGATGCACAGCCTACCGATGGTCTCTGGGGCGATGATCGTACCGACGAAGATCAAATTGGAGCTACTTATGATCAATTAGAGTGGGCGATGCGTCTGGATGATGCTGGTAAAAAAGCCAGCGATTTTGAAGGGGAAGAAAAACGCGTTTTTAGTTTGTACAAAAAACTAAATAATGCAAATCTTCATAAAATGAATCCAATTCCTGTATGTAATATACCCGTTCATCTGATGAATTAATCGTTTTGTCGATTAAAATTTTAAAACTAGGGTTGACGCGGTTTTTGTTTGTACTTTGCATTGACAAAATCACATCCCCCGATTTTAACGTATTATTACCGACTTAAAATGGACAAAGTTTTAATCGCAGATCATCACCCGATTACGCGTAAGGGGATTACTTCAATACTTAAAGCCGCAGAGAATTATGACGTTGTTGGTCATATTAGCGACGGCAATGACTTACTCAATTTCTTATCCAAAAATGAAGTGGATATTCTCATACTTGAAATTGATATTCCTAATTTGAATAGTATCACGGCTATCAAGGCCATCAAAAGAGAATTTCCGAGTATCAAAATCTTTATACTGAGTTGCCATCCCGAAGAGATGTATGCCTTGAGCGCTATCAAATACGGCGCAGCAGGTTATGTTTCTAAAACCTCCTCGCTTCAAAAAGTATTGGATGCCATCAATCAAATACAAAGAGGTGGTATTTACCTCAACGAAGATCTTTCAAGACGTCTGGTAGACCAAGGCAGTGCGACCCACGGGCTGGCCTACAAATACAAAAGACTTTCCAGTAGAGAGATCGAGGTGCTCACCTTACTTTCGAATGGAAGGCGCAATAAAGAAATTGCCTCAGAGTTAGACATTAATGAAAAAACGGTAAGCACCTACAAAATGAGACTGCTCAAAAAATTAGACGCTCAAAATGTAGCCGAGCTCATCAAACACGCTCGTCTACTCCAGACCGCAAGTATCTAACGAGCATTTGAGGCAAAGACACGGCCTAATTTTTGACTTAATAAGGTGTTTAGACTGAGGTAATCTTTGATATCACTCAAGACCTCGCCATTGTTTTTATCGGCAGATACGGTCTTGGACAATTCTTCGATTTTGCGATTGATCAAAAACCCTCTTAGACTCAATATGGTCTCAGAGACCAGTTGAGCTATCGATTTATCTTTGGTCTTGACATAGACCTCACGATCTTCCCAACGGTGTAAGTTGTATTTTTCTTCATTGAGGATGATACTCGAAATCTCATGTGATTCTTCGGGTGCCAGCTCATTGATAAACTGTTCTACCTTAAAGGTATCATCCCGGTGTAAACGCTCAATAATTTTGGCGTATAAAGACCTAAACAAACTATTGCTAAACTCGACTTCATCATCTTGTAGATCCAGATAAATTTTTTCAAAAACTTTAGCTGTTTGTACTACGGGCTCTAATTCCAATACGCCTTGCTCATTCTCTTTAAGGACCAAATCTTCAAACTCTTCCTCCTCGTGACCATACAACAACAAAGCCTCGATAAGTTTGCGCTCTAAGACATAGAGTACATCTACCTTTTCAGAGGGTTCTGACAGCTGTTGATCTGGCACCTTATTAAGCGTGGGTGTCTGATTTTGGTTTTTCTTCTTTGCTTGATCTTTATCGTTTTTACTAAATATTTGCGCCAGTGTATTGTACAATACAGACTCTGAAATATCCATGATTCGAGAACACTCCTGTACATAAATCTCACGCTTTATGGTATCGGGTATTTTGGATATACTCTCTACCATATCTCTCACCAAACTCGCTTTTTTGATGGGATCCCCCTTGGCGTCTTCCATCAATAATTGCGCTTTGTATTGTATAAAATCCTTAGCATTATCATCAAAGAAATTCAAAATTTCTTCCCGGCTATGCTTTCGCGAAAAGCTATCTGGATCTTCTCCATCTGGAAATGCGCACACCTTCACATTCATTCCCTGTTCGAGTATGAGGTCAATCCCACGCATAGCAGCGCGCTGCCCGGCAGCATCTCCGTCAAAAAGTACGGTAATTTGATTGGTCAACCTATTGATAAGGCGAATTTGATCTGGAGTAAGGGCTGTCCCCGAAGATGAAACCACATTTTCTATACCGGCCTGGTGCATTTGAATGACATCTGTATATCCCTCTACGAGATAACAATTGTCCTCTTTGGCGATGGCTTGCTTGGCATAATAAATTCCGTATAACACTTTACTTTTGTGGTAAATGTCACTTTCGGGAGAATTTAAATATTTGGCCGCCCGCTTCTCATTGGTCAAAATACGGCCTCCAAAACCCAAGACTCGTCCACTCATAGAGTGAATAGGAAACATAACACGACCTTTAAATCGGTCAAACTGTTTTTCTTCTTTGACAATAGTCAAGCCCGTTTTTTCTAAGTATTCGAGCTTATAACCCTTGCGCAAAGCCTCACTGGTAAAAGCATCCCAAGTATCGGGATTATACCCTAATTGAAATTTGGCTATTGTATCTGGTGTAAAACCACGTTCCTTTAAGTAACTAAGCCCTATGGCTTTGCCTTGTTCTGTGTGCAAAAGGGTATCGTGGTAATAATCCCGCGCATATTCGCTCACTACATAAAGGCTCTCTCGCTCTGAGGCAGCAATTTTTTGCTCATCGCTCTGCTGGGTTTCGACAATTTCTATATTGTACTTGCGTGCGAGGTATTTGATAGCTTCAGGATAGGTAAAATGCTCATGCTCCATTAGAAAAGCAATAGCATTACCCCCTTTGCCACTTGAAAAATCTTTCCAAATTTGCTTGACAGGAGAAACCATAAAACTAGGCGTACGCTCATCAGAAAAAGGGCTTAATCCCTTAAAATTTGTTCCTGATTTTTTGAGCACAACAAAGTCACCAATGACCTCTTCTACCCGAGCACTTTCAAAAACTTTATCGATGGTTTCTTTCGCTATCATAAAAACGCCTAACAGCTGTAAAAATACACAATTTAACCAGGACTACATTTGCTTTTAAACTAGAGAATTCCGCTTTCGCGAAAGCGTACCAAAGGGCACTCACTAACGCAAAAACGGAATCCTGAAACAAAGTAGCTTCGTCTTAATCCATATCAAATCTGAGTCCCAACGAAATCATTCGCTCGTCATTGACATTGTTTTTGAAGATGGTATTTAGATCGTATTTTACATAAAGTGCTGTACCGCCCCATGCAACATAAGAACTCAGCCCGTAGATAAAATTGTTGGTATTAAAATCGGCCTTTTGCTTTTCTTTTACCTTGTCGCCATCGCGCTTGTATTTCAATTTCTGACGTGTCCCTAAGTTAAGACCTGCATAACCTCCAATTCCCAATTTAAACTTGTTATAAGTACTATAGCGCACATAATCTTCACCCTGACGCTTTTTGTAGGGACCAATCTCAAAATGAATTGGGATCACCAAATTATCCATGCGCAATTTTGCCTTGTCTAGGTTCCCGTCAAAATCTTCTAGTACGGTTTGAGCACCATCTTCTACAAAAATGCGATCGTCTGTAGGGTTGAGTCCATTAAACTGGAATGAAAAACCATATTTGAAACGCAACCATCCTGTGTTTTTAAAGACTCTTGTTTTCCAGGCTACTCCCAGCTCGGCAAATCGACTTCCTCCAATTTGATAAGGAGAATCATCTAACCCGCGATTTTCTCCAATGGCATTATTAAGACCAAAAGCCAAGACAAAATCTGAAGTGGTGCGTCTGTCGTATTTGCGCTTGTAGTTAGTAGAGGGGTCATTATCATCATAAAAAACGCCCCAGCGTCTATTGCCCTCATCATCTCGCTGCCCCCAACCAATCTTTACAGTAAACCCATCATCTTCTTCGACGTTGCGTTCTAAAAGCGCGATCTGGTTATCGAGTATACTGGTTTTGTTCTCGATATTTAAGGCGTGCTTTTGTGCAGCTGTACGTTTTAAGACTTCGGCCTCTTCGGCAGTAATCTCTTTGTTGTCTAGTCGCTTCATAATGGCCTCGACTTCCTTGCGAAGCGCCTCACGCTCCTGAGTGACAATTTTCTCTTTTTGACTTTGGATTTCGGCCACTTTTTGTTGGGTTTCGGTTGTTTCTTGTGCCCTTACATTTTGGACAGAGAAAGCCAAGGCCGCTACTAGAGCGAGTTTGATAATAGTGTTCATAATTGTTTGAATTTTGTGTGCTTACCGCACGTTTGATGAATTGTTAATTATTTCTATCGGCTACAGCATCTCTGGCTTTTTTAAAGCCATCGCTGAGCGCTTCAAATATTTTGTCTTTAAAACTTGCTGGATCTACTTCTGCTTCCACATCTAATAGTAATGCTTCGGCATCAACAGTACTAGCTGGAATAGCAAAGGCTTGCTGACTCATAATTTCACGCTGTGCCGCTTGTAATAAAGAATCAATTTCTGCGTCGGTCACCGCTTGAATATCTACCCGAGTAGTCATTTGATCAAGCTGCTCATCGATCGCGTCTTTAAGCATCGTGGTTTCAAGCTGTGCGATATCTTTACCCACCGTTACTTCTTCTTTTACATTAAGCAACTTCGTTTTATTGACTACAACATCTTCAGTAGCCACTGTTTCGGCTATGCGCGGTGCTGTGGAGATCTTGTTAGTTGTTTGTCTATAGGGCGATACTTCTGTTTTAATTTCGCCTTGAGCATTAGAAAAAACCTCATCGTCCTCAGCGATTAACTCAATAGCCTTGGTCTGATCTACAACGGCCTCCTTTTCTATGGCGGTAGTATCACTAGTGGTCACTATCTCTGTAGTGGTAGCCGTGGCGCTAGGATTGTTGATTATTAATAAAGTAGCAATAACTCCACCTACAAAACTAGCTGCAATGGCCAACCACAGGGTACGGTTGCTTTTTTTAACCACTTCATGAGTTTCTAATTTTCCGGCAATTCGATCCCAGGCTGCATCAGAGGGCGCTATTCTTCGCTGCTCCAATCGTTCTTTCATCGTATCTTCAAACTTCACTGGTGCCATGATGTAAGGTATTTAATGATTGTAATTTTGACTGTAATAATTTACGAGCTTTGAACAATTGGGATTTTGAGGTGCTCTCCGAAATGCCTAAGGTTTTGGCAATTTCTTGATGTTTATACCCTTCAATGGCATACATAACAAATACCGCGCGATATCCTTCTGGCAAGCTGTCGATCAGTAATTGAAGATGCGCAACATCCAGATCCGGATCGGCTGTATTGGCGGTTTGGCCGCCCTCGACGATTCCCTCCTCTGTAAAATGTAATTTCTTCAAAGTGCGTAAATAAGAAATACTCTCTCTTACCATGATACGACGTATCCATCCTTCAAAACTCCCCTGATGTTTAAAACTCGATAGATGTTTAAACACTTTCAAAAACCCATTGCACATCGCCTCTTCAGCTTGGTGTATATCTTTTACATAATACCGACACACACTTAACATCTTGGGCGCATGCAACTCATAAAGACGGCGTTGGGCATCACGATGACCTTGTACCGATTTTTTGATGAGTTGTTTCTCGTTATTAAATTGTATGATTTTCATACGGTTTTTGATGGGTTTCTATTTACATAGACGCAGCAGTTTTAAAAAAGGTTGCCCACTTTTAAAAAAAAGTATTTTTTTTTAGCCTTTGAACTTTAAAGGTAAGTGCACCACCTTTTTGGTCTCAAAAAAATCTTCTTCAAAAAAGTTGGAAAGCGGATATATTGTCGCTTTAGGAAATCCTGCCAACTCTTGAGTAAGGTCACCACCTTTAAGATATAGAATTCCATTTTTAAGCGGATGTGTACTTTTTTTGGCAATATGTCCTTTGACCCAGCGTACAAATGTTTCCATCTGTGCTACCGCCCTGCTCACGATAAAATCATACGACCCTTCAAGATGCTCTACACGATCGTTGGTTGCCTTGACATTGGTCAAACCAAGTCCTTCCACCACCTCATTAACGACCTTGATCTTTTTACCAATACTGTCTACCAAATGAAATTGAGTCTCTGGATATAAAATAGCCAAAGGGATTCCTGGGAAACCACCACCGGTACCCACATCCATCACTTGAGCTCCTGGTTGAAAGGCCATGACTTTTGCTATCCCTAGAGAATGAAGCACATGACGCAGATAAATCTCATCAATATCCTTACGGCTCACCACATTGATCTTTACATTCCAATCTTTGTACAAACTACTGAGTTTCTCAAATTGGGCGAGTTGTGTGGTAGTTTGATCAGGAAAATAGCGAGTAATGAGTTCCATAGGTTGTTGTTTTTTTGGCAAAAGTACCGAAAATTAGCACGTTAATTATGGAGTCATAGGGAGGTTGAAAACAATTATATTATTATTTTTACCACTTCGTGAAATAAAGGGTATGGTTTTCGCATTAATAACAGATGTGATAGCACAAAACCTTACTGCTATTTTACAGCTGCATATTCGACATATTTTGAATATGTAATTGAATAAATTAATTCCCTATGGAAACAACCATTAAATTCTCTCGTGTTGATTCTGCAAAGTTCTTTAGAACGCTGAATAAAAGAGTAAACTCCTATTTTAGAGAAAACAATATCAAACGCACTGGCAACTGGAAGCTTTACCTCAAGGCTATTGTCATGTTTGCCATGTACTTAGTACCCTACTTTTTATTTATGACCTTAGATATGCCTTGGTATGTGCAATTGGCATTGGTGATTATCATGGGTGTTGGTATGGCTGGCGTAGGTATGAATGTGATGCATGATGGTAATCACGGCTCCTTTTCGAGTAAGAAATGGGTCAATAAAGTGATGGGTAGTAGCATTTATATATTGGCCGGAAATGTGTATAATTGGCAGGTACAACACAATGTGCTGCACCACACTTATACCAATATACACGGGCATGACGAAGATATGGAGGCAGGCCGCGTCTTGCGTTTTTCAGAACATAGTCAGTGGCGCAAACACCATAAGTTTCAACACTATTACTCATTTTTACTTTATGGATTACTCACTATAAATTGGGTAATTACCGCCGATATCACTCAGATGAAACGCTATCTGAAACGCAAGCTTTCTTATGGGAAGCTGCAGAGCCCTACCAAACAGTGGATGACTTTGGTACTTACCAAAGCCTTGTATCTCACTATTTGGATTGTTATACCACTAGTCTTTTTCGATATAGCTTGGTATAAAATCCTTATTGGCTTTTTTATCATGCACTATGTAGCCGGGATTATTTTGAGTCTTATTTTCCAATTGGCACATATGGTAGAAGAAGCACATATGCCTCTTCCTGACGAAACTGGCACTATGAAAAACACTTGGGCCATACATCAGTTGTTTACCACGGTAAATTTTTCGACCAAGAACAAAATCATGAACTGGTTTACAGGTGGTCTTAATCATCAGGTAGAACATCACATTTTCCCACATATTTCTCATGTACACTATACCAAAATAAGCAATATTGTAAAGGAAACTGCCAAAGAATTTAACTTGCCTTATTTTGAATATAAGACCACTAGAAAAGCAATTGCTGCACATTTTCGCCACTTACGTGAAATGGGAATGCGACCGCAATTAAGTGCCTAATCACACTAGGCTAATAACCTAAGAAGCTCCAAAAATTTTTAACCAATGACCAGACTATCCAACCGCGTGACCAATATGGCAACCTCAGCTACCCTAGCAATGGCTGCCAAAGCAAGAGAACTAAGAGCAGAAGGAAAAGACATCATTGGGTTGAGCCTTGGAGAACCAGATTTTAACACACCCGATTTTATTAAAGAAGCGGCTATTCAGGCTGTCAATGACAATTATAATTCTTACACCCCAGTAGATGGCTATGTTGATTTAAAACAGGCTATAATCAAAAAATTTAAACGCGATAACGACCTCACCTATAGCCTGCCTCAAATTGTAGTGTCAACAGGAGCAAAACAGTCTTTGGCTAATGTAGCCCTAGTTTGCCTTAACCCAGGTGATGAAGTTATTCTACCTTGCCCATATTGGGTGAGTTATGCCGATATCGTAAAAATTGCAGAAGGTGTTCCGGTAGAGGTCAAAACAGATATTAGTTCAGATTTTAAAATGACACCTGAACAGCTAGAAGCAGCTATCACACCAAAGACCAAAATGCTTTGGTATAGTTCTCCTTGCAACCCTTCGGGATCGATATACAGTAAAGAAGAGCTCAGAGCTCTCGCCGATGTTTTGGTCAAATATCCAGACATTATTGTGGTAAGCGACGAGATCTACGAACATATTAATTATGTAGGTGAGCACGCAAGTATGGCGCAGTTTGATGACATGTATGACCGTACAGTTACTGTAAACGGTGTGTCGAAGGCTTTTGCAATGACAGGTTGGCGCGTAGGATACATTGGAGGACCTCAGGAGATTGCTCGAGCGTGTAACAAAATGCAAGGACAAATCACCAGTGGTACTAATTGCATAGCACAGCGCGCAGTAATTACAGCCTTAGAAGCACCAGTAAGCAAGGTACAATACATGATTGACGCTTTTAAAAAGAGAAGGAGTTTTATTCTTGACCTATTGCAAGATATTCCTGGTTTCAATTGCAACCAACCTGAAGGAGCTTTCTACGTGTTTCCCGACATTTCTTACTACTTTGGGAAAACGCTTCAAGGGACCACCATTAATAACGCCTCAGACTTTGCTATCTATTTATTAGAAAAAGCCAATGTGGCTACTGTCACTGGGGAAGCTTTTGGTAATCCCAATTGTATTCGCATCTCTTATGCCGCAAGCGTTGAAGAAATCAAAGAGGCTATGTCACGGATAAAAGCGGCACTGGCTTAAACACCTAACAAAGCACTCACCTCACAACTCATAAAAAGCCTTCTCCTATCGGAAGGCTTTTTCTTTGAGAATCGGTATCTTTAAATCGGCTATATCCTAGGATATCATAATACCGATTAATTTCTAATAATCCAGCAATGAAAAATCTTATACTCAAAGGGCTGTTTTGCCTCACCTTGGTGGCTTGTAATACCACTACAAAAGAATCGGCCAGCACTACCGAGAAGACCGCCACAGACACTATCGCATTTGCGACATTACTCGACAATTATTACGAGGAAGGACTAGAACTCAACCCTCTTAACGCAACTATGGCGGGAGATACACGTTATAACAATCGCTTTCCAGACGTATTATCGGACAGCTATAAAAAACGTCTTAAAAACTATTACAGCAATTATAAGGAAGCACTCGCAAAATACCCTGACGCTAGCTTGAGCGAGAGCGAGCAAATGAGTAAAGCGGTTTTGAGTTGGGATTGCGATGTCAACTTAGAATTGATGAGTTTTAAAAAAGATCTTATGCCTATAGATCAAATGTGGTCACCGCATTTGATGATTGGACAATTGGCTAGTGGTGCAAGCGCTCAACCTTTTAGAACCACTGAAGACTACCGCAACTGGCAAGAACGCGTAGATGAGTACCTTATATGGCTCAACAGCGCCGAGCAGAATATGAGAAAGGGAATAAAAGAAGGCTATGTCTTACCTAAATCACTGATCCAAAAAGTCATCCCTCAGCTAGATGCGCTGGCCCAAAAAGACCTCGACAACCATCTGTTTTACGGGCCTATTAAAAATTTTTCTGAAGAAATTCCTGAAGACGAGCGCGAACGCATTACAGAGTCCTATCGCCAAATGATAAACGATAAAGTGATTCCGGCTTACGCCAAATTGCGTGATTTTATGGCTACCGAATATATGGAGGCTGGTCGAGAAACTTCTGGCTATGACGCCTTACCTGATGGTGACAAATACTACAATTTTGCGATCAAGTACTACACCACTACCAACATGACTGCCGATCAAATACACCAGTTAGGTCTTGATGAAGTGGCACGCATCCGCAAAGAAATGGAAAAGGTCAAAACCGAGGTAGGTTATAAAGGTGACCTCAAGTCATTTTTTGACTATGTTAGAAACAACAAGGACCTCATGCCCTTTAGTACACCCGAAGAAGTCATTGCTAATTTTAACCAGATTCACCAGACGATGAAGCCGCAAATTGATGCCTTATTTGGATTACAACCAAAGACAGAATTTGAGGTGAGACGCACAGAGGCGTTTAGAGAAAAGTCTGCCAGTGCCGAATACAATCCTGGATCTTTAGATGGCACACGTCCAGGAATTTTTTACACACCCATTCCAGATGCCACTCAATACAACGTCTATTCGGATGAGTCGCTATTTTTGCACGAAGCCATACCAGGACATCATTTTCAAATTAGTCTAACCCAAGAAAGTGAGCTATTACCTCAGTTTCGAAAGACAATTTGGTATAGTGCTTATGGCGAAGGTTGGGCCTTGTACTCTGAGTCTTTAGGCAAAGAACTAGGGTTGTACACCGATCCCTATCAATACTTTGGCACCCTAGGAGCCGAAATGCATCGTGCTGTACGATTGGTGGTAGACACGGGTATCCACACCAAAGGATGGAGCCGTGAGGAAGCCATTGCTTATTGTTTAGAAAATGAAGCCGAGAGCGAGGCGAGTATTATTTCCGAGATCGAACGCTACATGGCAATGCCTGGACAGGCCTTGTCTTATAAAATTGGACAACTAAAAATAAGAGAATTACGAAATAGAGCCGAAAAAGCCATGGGAGACCAATTTGATATCAAGGCTTTTCATAAAGAAGTTTTAGAAACGGGCTGTATTCCGCTTGAGTTACTCGAAGAGAAAATTGACGCCTGGATTGCCAATCAGCAGGCGTAAGCCAAGATAGAACCATCAAAGATTAATACAATACGAATGAAAAAGAAAATTGTCTTACTTGGTTCGGGAGAGCTCGGTAAAGAATTTGTCATCGCTGCGCAACGTTTGGGTCAAATTGTGATTGCTGTAGATAGTTATGACAACGCACCAGCCATGCAAGTAGCCGATGATTTTGAGGTTATCAATATGTTAGACGGCCAGGCTTTGGATGCGGTTATACATAAGCATAAACCCGATTATATCGTTCCCGAGATTGAAGCGATCCGCACAGAACGATTCTACGACTACGAGCAGCAGGGGTTTACTGTGGTTCCTTCGGCTAAGGCGGCCAATTTTACTATGAATCGCAAAGCCATTCGCGACTTGGCGAGTAAGGAATTGGGGCTTAAAACTGCAGCCTATCGCTATGCCGCTTCCGCGAAAGCGTTAACAGAAGCAGTAGAAGAAATAGGCATGCCCTGTGTGGTTAAACCACTGATGTCATCGAGCGGTAAAGGACAGTCAACTATCAAAACTACAGACGACATCGACAAGGCCTGGACCTACTCTCAAGAAGGATCTCGAGGAGACGTGGCAGAAGTTATTGTTGAGGCTTTTGTCGATTTTGAATATGAAATCACCTTACTTACAGTGACACAACAGCAGGGCCCTACTCTATTTTGCCCACCTATAGGTCACCTACAACAGCGAGGTGATTACCAACAAAGCTGGCAACCAGCTGCCATGCAGGTGAAAGACTTACTGCTGGCTCAAGATATGGCTGCTAAGGTAACCGCAGCACTCACAGGAGCTGGACTCTGGGGTGTCGAGTTTTTTGTTGCAAAAGACGGTGTATACTTTTCAGAATTGTCACCGCGACCTCATGACACCGGGATGGTGACCTTGGCCAACACACAAAATTTTAATGAATTTGAGCTTCACCTAAGAGCTATTCTGGGGTTGCCTATATCCGAGATTACTCTAGAACGTATTGGTGCTAGCGCTGTTATTCTGGCTAGCGATCACAGTGATACGCCACAGTTTACTGGCATCAAAGCGCTTGCTAGTGCCTCAAAGTCAGATTTTAGACTCTTTGGGAAACCCACTTCTCGCCCCTTCAGACGGATGGGCGTGGTGGTCACTTACGACGACAAGAATCAGGATGTGGCTGCCACTACCAAGAGAGCTAAAGCTTTAGCCTCAAACGTCAAAGTGATTTCCTAACTGATATAATCCATTTTATGCGAAAAATTCTAATACTGCTAGGTTGTTTACTTTTAGCTTCTTGCGATAAAGATCGTGGAGAAGTAGCCCCATTAGATCTAAACGGTAGTGGCAGTATTTCTGGAGTTGCTAAGCTTCATACGGCAAATGGATTTGGCCTTAGTAGTGACGGTCTTAGGGTTAGTGTCTCCAATCTGGAACAAACCTATGAAGCCCTTACAGATGCCGATGGTTTTTACACCCTCGAAAATGTGCCCTATGGCATTCACGATCTCATTTATGAGAAAGAAGGATTTGGCACTTATAAACGAGGTGATGTTGTGCATGCCGAGGAAACTACTTTCATTGAAGAAAGGGATTTACTAAGTAAGAAATCAACCACAACCATAGACGCCATTGGCATTGAAACCTCAGATACTGGCCTGATAATTTCCTATAGAACCAATCCCGCAGCAAGTGATGCCACCCCGAGGTTTGCCCGCATCTTCTTTCATACCTCGGCAGATGTGAGTGATATTATTCATACCGATTTTACTAATGTTATATACACGAATAGTACGCCTTTTAATGCCGTATTTACCTACAACCAAATAAGACAGCTCGGTATTCCTCCAGGGGCTACAGTCTATGCCGTAGTATATGGCGAATCCTATTTTAGCAATTATTATAAGGATCCAGAATTTGGTATAGACATCTTCCCAAATCTGAATCCCAATACCGTAACACCAGTATCTTTTGTGTTGCCTTAATCCCTAATTAATGGCAAGGTACTACAACGCAGTAAGCCTTCCTGCTTTGCGATTTCGGCATAAGGCACCTCTTCTACAGTAATCCCTTGTGCGCGAAGCCATGTATTTAATCTCGTAAAATTCTTTTCTGAAATAACGACATCGGGTGCAATGCTAAATACATTACTATTCATTTGATACATCTCCTCTTTGGTGATCTCAAAAACATTTTCCTTTCCAAATAAATTGACCAACCAATCATACTCTTCTTCAATTAAGAAACCATTTTTATGTATAATGGCTTTGCCATTCCCGACAGGTTGAAAACAGCAATCTAAGTGTAAAGCGTTTTCTTTAGGATCTGTATTGGATTTGCGCAATTCAAAGGATACGACCTTCTTCTTAGGAAATAATTGCGCCAGATAAGCGACAGCCTCCTTATTGGTGCGTGCGGTTATATACTGAGGGTAATCACTCGCGGTATAGGTACCCACAAAGAGATAATCATTGTATGGCATCACATCACCTCCTTCTACATGGGCATCTTCAGGCAATCTAAATACGTGGGTGGCAGGTATTTGGTTTATGACATACTGTATAGCTTCAATCTCTCGTTCCCTGTCTGGAAGAATGTTTGCCTTAATAAATTTATTATCGATAACAAATCCGATATCTCTAGCAAATATCTGATTGTAATCTTTGATGACTTCAGGTCTAAACACCTGAACATCATATTTTTTTAAAACAGCAGCCACCGCCTCCATTTCTTGCAGCATATCTTTCTCTAAGGGATATGTACCTGCTGCAATGTGTTGGGCACTTTTAGGATCATAAGCCTCCTCCAATAATGGTGTAGGGCCACAACTCTCTGCGGTTCCTAAAATGACTGCGCGAAGACGAGAGGTTTCGTCTTTAATGTGTAGTTTTAGCATGTGAGCAAATTACAAATTACAATAACTATTCCCAACCTAGACGCGGTTGTTTTTTAGCCTTTAGCCTCCTTAATAGGTAACCAAAATTGTTCTTGCGCCTCGGGGTCATGAGGTCCCAAATAGTTTTCGTCCATATATTGAAATTGAGGTAAGGCCAACAACTGATATCCAGAATTTGGTAACCACTCTTGCATAATGACGCCTATAAATTTTCCAAAGTCTTTGGCCGTACCCACATAGGTAAATACAGCCCAAGTGGCCGATGGAATATGAAGTACTTTTAATGGGGGTACCAGAGGCGGTACTCGCTCAACAGCAACTCCGGCCCAATACTCATATGTAGTGTACGATGTGAAGGCTGTGGCCAAAGAAGCATCACCATAGCATTGCACGCTATAACTTCCTGCATCACACTTATTCCCAATCGTTTTACGCAACGGGCCTAAACTAGACCAGAGCTGTGCGGTATCATTCGCACTTATCGTGGTCATTTTAGAAAGCCCTACTATAGTTATAGCTTCACGTTGGATTATTTTTGGTGTTATTGTACGTTTTGGTTGCATAGCTAAGAAAAAAGGAGTTTGTCGTACGACAAACTCCTTTACAAATTTTTAAAATGGCGCTCTTATCTTTTATCGATAGGAACAAATGGACGTAAATTTTCTCCTACATAAACTTGACGAGGTCTTCCAATAGGTTCTTTATTTTCACGCATTTCTTTCCATTGAGCGATCCAACCTGGTAG
>CAZJWI010000221.1:0-20615 GCA_964549485.1 uncultured Flavobacteriaceae bacterium | reverse complement strand
TAAGCTAGTACTGTCTTTGAGCAGTAAATACTAATGATTTTACTACAATCATGATTACAAAACGAATTATACCTTGTTTAGATATTAAAAATGGCAGAACGGTTAAAGGCACCAATTTTGTGAATTTGCGAGATGCGGGAGACCCTGTTGCTCTGGCCAAAGTCTACTCTGAGACAGGAGCCGATGAGTTGGTGTTTCTGGATATATCGGCTACAGAAGAACGGCGTAAAACCTTGGCCAATCTCGTACTTAAAGTGGCCGCCCAAATTAACATACCCTTTACTGTAGGCGGAGGAATTTCTAGTGTAGAAGACGTAGACCTATTACTAAAAAATGGGGCAGATAAGGTCTCTATCAATTCAAGTGCTGTCAAAAACCCTCAATTGATAAATGATCTTGTTGCCAAATTTGGATCTCAATGTATTGTAGTTGCTATTGATGCCAAATACATCAATGCTGAGTGGATGGTACATTTGGTAGGAGGTAAGGTACCCACGTCCTTAAATTTGTTTGATTGGGCTCAGGAAGTGGCCCAACGTGGTGCAGGAGAGATTTTATTTACATCTATGGATCACGACGGGACAAAAGCAGGCTTTGCCAATGAGGCATTGGCACGTTTATCTGAGCTGGTCAATATACCCATTATTGCTAGTGGGGGAGCAGGTACCACAGCCCACTTTGCAGAAGCGTTTACCAAAGGAAAGGCCGATGCTGCCCTGGCGGCTAGTGTTTTTCACTTTCAAGAAATTAGAATACCCGAACTAAAACAACAATTAGAAGCATTACAAATTGCTGTGCGTCCAGCATCATAGCAATCAAACCGTATTAAAGATTTAAAACCAACACTATGCAAATAGATTTTGATAAATACCCAGACCAATTAGTTCCTGCAATTATTCAGGACGCACGTACCAAGAACGTACTAATGCTTGGTTTTATGAATCAAGAGGCCTACGATCAAACCGTCAAGACAGAACGGGTAACCTTTTATAGCCGTTCTAAAGGTCGACTTTGGACCAAAGGAGAACAGACACGTAATTATTTGCACTTAGTGAGTATTGCCAATGACTGTGATGATGACGCACTATTGATACAGGTACATCCACAAGGCCCCACCTGTCACAAGGGTGATGATACCTGCTGGGGAAGCCGAAATCGTACCAACTTTGGGTTTTTATCTGAACTTGAAGAGGTAATCGAAGACCGATGGAATAACAAAGAGACAGCAGATTCTTATGTGGCCTCCCTCTTTAGAAAGGGAATTAACAAAGTGGCACAAAAGGTGGGAGAAGAAGCGGTCGAGGTCGTAATTGAAGCCAAGGATGACAATGATCACCTCTTTTTAAATGAAAGTGCCGATTTATTATTTCATATGATGGTATTGTTGCAAGCCAAAGGATTTCACTTAAGAGATGTAGAACGTACCCTAATAGCGCGTCATAAATAAGTGACCAGCGTGTAGGTAGGTTGGGCCTTTTAGAACTTTAAGATCTGTTGTTGACTTAATTAGGCAAAAACGGATTTGACCTTTAGGCTATAGGTCTTGGAGACAGGTACGCAGATATCATTAGAGAGCAATAAGCTTAGCTTACCCTTTTGCTGTTGCCACGAAATAAAATGAGTGGGATTGACCAGGTACGATCGGTGGGTTCGTAAGAGATCTGGAAAGTCTTTTTCAACCACAGATAATTTATTGCGAATTAGTTGTTTTTTTAACTGGCTTTGATCCAAATAAGAGACCTCGACATAATTATCTGATGATTGAATCGCGATAAGATCTTCCCAAGTGATACGCAGCCCCTCGTAAGTGCCTTCTCCTTTTATCTCAATCTTTTGAGCTTCTAGCCGTTTGTTTTTGTATTTACCAAAAGCCCATCGCCCTAAAATCACAATTGGAAAGACGGTAAAAACAGTTGGAAAATAGATGGATCTAGCATAGTACCACAGGCTATAGGGATTGGGCTCACCAGCAACTATTACATATAGATAAAATGACCTTGCTATTACAAAAGCAACCACCAGAAAAATGGCCGTAAACTGTAATTCATGTAGGAGTGTCCACTGTGTTTTTTTTCGAAGTATTAACTGATGTATCGGTATACAGATGATATAGCAAACAGCGCCCAGTAAGCCATAGAGTGGTAGATAGATAAGTTTGTCTGTATCAGAAAACTCATTGACATCTAAGGGCTCTGTAGCGTAAAGAAAAATAAAAATCCACAGAGCGAGTCCTAGGCTAATTAACAAGTGATGTTTTATTGACGGGTCAAAGGGATACGACTTCACAAGCAGTGCTTTTTTACAGCTAAAATACGCTAAGCCAACTAACAAATCAATCCAGGGTCAACATTTTGCCATGCTCGAGCTTAGCTGTCTCTTTAAGTCGATCTAGTAAGTCATCATAGTCTTCTGCTTTGTCAAGATAGACTAGGATAACGTCACTTTTTGTAGTTTGATCATAAAAGCTACTTAGAAAAGATTGCTCTAAAGAAAGTCTTTTTGGAAAATCGGCAAATAGGCTTGCCAGATAATCCAGGTATTTCACGTCCTCTTTATTCAAGACGATAAATTTGGTACGGTTGCTTTCGCGAAAGCGTAAGGTGGCTTTTTCATCTTCTAATGGGCTGGAGAAATAGGCAGATCGCATGGTAAAACGTTGTTGTATTCCCGCAAAATAGCGATCGATATCTTCCATCTTTTCGGTTTGTGAAAAAATATTGACATTGTTCATCAACAATTCGAGATCGGTCAGAGCATCGGGGAATTGTGTGGCAAATATGGCTATAGCCTTTTCTATAAATTCCTGATCGATGACTTTATTGGCCGCTATATAGGACTTAACCAATGGATAAAGCCCCTTGCCATAGCCATTGATGTATTTAAAGTTATACCACTCTCCTTGATCTACCACTCCATTTATTTGCTCATAGGCCCAGCCATTGCCCACAGCAGTAGCCAAACCTTCGTCAAAAAAGTCATAGGCCAGGTGGGCGTGAGGATGCTCAGAAGAGGTAAACCACTTATCTATTTGTAATTGAAGAGCTAGCGGTTGTGCGTCGTATAAAATGTGATTCATCTCGTGTACCGCAATTCCTACAAGATCTTTGGCTTCATCATTTCTTCCTGCAAGATAAGAGCAGATAAGGTTATTGCCTTTGGGTATGGCTGTTGTTCCACCTCGATCCAAAGGGATGGGATACAGAATTATGTTAAAAGGAGTACTACTAGGCCATTGACTGCCTATAAAGTGATCTACTTTCGTAAAAAGCTTGGCTATTTGTGTCTTATAGGGCTGCATTTGTTGCTCAATAGCTGTACAAGCCTCTGTTGTGGTATCTAGTACCAGTCGCTTATAATATGGGGCTGTTTTCTTGATAATTGTAATCAAGGTAGCGTGATCATGCGGTGTTAAAAGCCCTAAGGTTCGGCTAGAAAAATCTTCTATACTATTAGCGTTTGCACTGTGTATCCATAACAAGTCTTTGACACTGATATACGAGTGGCGTTTATCTGGAAATCCTTGTCTTTTAAAATGTGCTTGAAGATCTAGTTTTTTGTATTGCGCCACTAGGGTATCAAATTGTTGATCTTGTTGTAGTTGCGTATTAATATAGTCTTGATAGGAGGGAGCACTACCCGGTGCGCCACTTGCAGTATCTATAAAGCTAAAGGTGCCCAGTATCCTATTATGAGATATCTCGATAAATTGTTCCTGACTACTAAGGGTTAAGACCAGACCCAAACTGAAAAATAGACTCCAAATTGTTTTCATACGAGTTGATTTGTTATCTAAAAGACGTCGTTTCTGAATAATAGTTACACTCAAGGCTTACCACCAAACCACAAAACACTTCTCAAAATACAAAGGGGCTTTCTTTATCCACACAAGTGGTGAACGCTGTTGGGCTAGTAGCTCTGCTATTTGAGTAGCAGTCTGGGTATGTGAGTTCCAGACAACCCCGTCGTGCGGATCTTGAATCCACTCGCTTTTTTTAGGAATATAGTACATAAAAGTTTTGAAGGCGGGAGTGTTAAAATCTGCCCAATGCATCCAATATCCTTTTATATGATGGGTTTCAAAAGGTGTGAGTTGGAGTGCTAACTGATGATAAGGCACAAAAAGTTGAGCGCAAAAATAACAGTTTTGCACAATTTGTAACGCTTGGAGCCCGTACGCTGAAAGCGCAGCTCTGGCCTGTTCTGTATAGAGTAGTGGCAGCTGCTTTTCTCTGGTTTTTGAAATTTTGGTCAGAAAGGCGTCTTTGCGATTGGGTCCAATGAGCCCTTTTTCTATGGGCTCTGAGGGAAGGACTATATAGAATTTAAAGCTTACTTCTATATGAATGAGCTGTGCACTAACGCTATCTCTTACTATAAAATCGAGTTCTCCTAAGGTCTGTTTTTCATGCCTAATTTGAATATTTTGCCCCAATATGTGATAGCGCTCCGAGTGATTGAGAAGTTGAGCAAAGATATGTTCGATGCGATGACCCAGACGCAGTTTATCGGGAATAGTCTTAGGTGTAAAACGGTCTAAAGATATAGTGGGAAATTCGAATTGTGTCAAGCCGTAGGCCTTGCCCTTCCATAAGGGTGGCGTAGACAAAAATCCTTTATAGTCATGCATAGGGTTTACTATAAAGACCAATACTATGAGTTAGTATTGGCCGAGACTGTAGTCATATAGGATTAGTGTAACCAGCCTTTCTTTAAGGCATATTTGCTGTATAGATAAAGGATCAATCCAATTAAAATGACAATTAGTGGCATTATATAGCCCATCATTAAGCCCATAATCTCTCCAGAGTCTAATGCAATCCACATATAAATAAAGTTAAGCAATATGGCTAAGAGAGAGATTCCAAACAAGGGAACACACCATTTTTTTCTCATTAACATCCCAATAGATGCGAGTAAGGCTCCAATAGTAGCAATGCCATATACTACAGCGAGCCATGAGGGCACACTTTCAATCATAGTGCGTTGGGCTTCGGTATAAGCACTCATCATAGCTTCATTGTCTGTAAAGGTGTCTATGATAAATAGATACACGCCGTAGGCATTCCATAATAGACCAAGAATAATTGCGATGATCCAATACAAGATGTTAGGTTTGTTTACTGTTGTCATTGTAGTCGATTTTTAGGTTGTCATCACAATGTAAGCATTTTTTGGCGGTTCACTTAGAGATGACTTTTCTATCAGAAGTACTAACTTTGATCCATGTTTGAAAAACGATACTACTACTTACTCAAAATACAGTACTTGGGTTTCCGCTATCACGGCTGGCAAAAACAACCTGATGTGCTCACTGTTGAACGTATGATGGAACGCACTATCGCATTTGTCTTAGGTAGAAAGAATTTTAAATTGCTTGCTGCTGGGCGAACCGATGCCAAAGTATCGGCCAACGTGGCCTTTGTCGAGTTGTTTTTAAATGACGAACCATTACCAGATATGGGTTTTTTTGAGGCTTTTAATGCCAATTTGCCACAGGATATACGCTGTTTAGAAATTAGTCAGGTCGATAAAAATTTTAATGTAATGGATGCTCCAAAAGGCAAAGAGTACCTCTATCTTTTTTCGCATGGAGCAAAGAATCATCCCTTTTCGGCTCCATTTATGACAACTCTTAGTACGCCTTTGGATATTGAAAAAATGCAAGCAGTAGCGTCTTATTTTGAAGGTACCCATGACTTTAGAAATTATGCTTATCGCCCTAATCCTGCCACGCAAACTATTGGTAGTATTGACCGTGCCGAGATTGTCGAAAATTCCTTATACACTGCCAGCTTTTTTCCTGAGCAGAGTTTTATTTTTCGCGTAAGCGGGAAGGGTTTTAAACGGCATCAAATACGCCTCATGATGGGAGCACTATTTGATATTGGTGAAGGTAAAATGGATGAAACTACATTTAAAAAAAGTTTGGATGGCAGTACTCCTATGAAATTGGAACGTATTGCTCCAGCTAGTGGTTTAATACTACAAGAAGTCACGATCTAAGTTGGTATTTATTATCTTTAGGTCTTAAGACCATAACGATGCACAGCGTACCAGAATCTTCCTTTTTGTTTTTAAAAAAGCTAAAAGAAAATAATCATCGCGAATGGATGACTCAGCATAAAAAGGAGTATCAGGCCAGCGAGAAAGCACTCAAACTTTTTTATCATGACCTGCTTGAGGGCTTACAGCAAGATGATGAGATTGAAAAGCTCAAGGTCTTTAGGATTAATAGAGATATCCGATTTAGCAAGGATAAAACACCTTATAATATTCATCGAAGTGTCAGTTATAGCAGGGCAGGAGCCCAGCGGCGCGGTGGGTATTATTTGCGTTTAGAGCCAGGTGGAAATTCGATAGTTGCAGGAGGATTTTTTAATCCAGAACCCAATGATTTAAAACGTATTCGCAAAGCTTTTGAGCAGGATGCTAGCGAGATTCGGCAGATATTGGCCGAGCCCGATTTTGCCGCAGCCTACGGTGGAGCCTTTGTCACAAAAGATGCGGTAAAAACAGCTCCCAAAGGCTTTGATAAAAATGACCCCAATATTGATTTGATCCGTTTAAAAAACTTTTTTGTGACCAAAAGCTTTAGTGATGAGGCGGTTTTGTCTCCCGATTTTGGCGAAGAGGTCCTAACGCACTTTAAATTGCTGCGACCCTTTTTTGATTATATGAGCGAAGTGCTTACCACCGATGCTAATGGCGTATCGCTTATTGATTGAGCGAGACTAGCTATTAAGACAGCAATTATAAGTTTATAAACTTGTTTTTTAAAATTATAAGCCTGTAGACTTATAAATATTGATTATAAGCCTGTAGACTTATATTTTGTATATTAGCATTATGAAAGCAGTAATTACAGGAGATTTAGTAAACTCCACACAGTACAACAGTGAGCAATTAACAGCTGTACTCGATAGGCTCACCAAAGAGTTTTCCAGTCTAGAACACACTAACTTTCGCATGTTTAGAGGTGATAGTTTTCAGGGTGTTATAGATCAGACCCAATTGGCCCTACTGTATGCCTTGCGCATACGTACGGCGATTGCAAGTATGAAATTTAGCGATTCAAAAATTCGCAGCGATGCCAGAATCGCCATTGGTCTTGGTACCATAGATTTTACACGAGATTCTATACTTGAATCTAATGGTGCAGCCTTTAGACATTCGGGTGCTGCATTGGATGAGATGAAAAACAGCGCTCAAAGAATAAGCTTGCGCGCTACAACTTCCACCATTACCGATGAATTTAAAGTAAGTCTTGCCCTGCTTGACGGCCTTATGTCCAAATGGGGTATTGCCTCACATGAGGTGGTTTATTATCTAACCAAAGATTATAAAGAACAGCAAATTGCCGAAATCATTGGGATTAGTCAGGCTGCAGTCAATGCAAGAAAAAAAGTTGTACAATGGGACGCCATTAAATTATTGCTACAACGATATGCTACAGTAACTCAAAATTTAACGACAAATGACCACTGATCTATTGATATTACTGCAATTACTCGTGGGGCATTTGCTCACCGATTTTGTTTTTCAATCTAAAAAAATGGTTGCCCACAAACGCAAATATAAGGCAGCATCCTTTTACCTCTATATACATGTTATGTTAGCGGGAGTCTTGTCATATCTCTTTGTGATGCAGTGGGAACGCATAGAGATTATATTATTTATAGGCCTAACGCATTATATCATCGACCTTTGGAAACTCTATCAAGGCAAGGATACTTTAATCTTATTCTTAACAGACCAATTATTGCATATACTCGTATTACTTGGAGTGTGGCTGTATCTCATTCAAGGATTTGGTCAAATGGGCAGCGTGATCACCTCACTTTTATCAAATCCTGATAGCATCCTTTTACTCTGCGGCTATCTCATAGTGATCTACCCCATAGGATTTGTAGTAGGCAAGGCTACAGAAAGTTGGAATAAGGAGATTAGCCGTCAATTTAAAGATGATAGTTTAAAAAATGCTGGGCGCTATATCGGTATCTTTGAACGTTTGCTAGTACTTACCTTTATATTGACCAATAATTTTGCAGCCATAGGCTTTTTAATTGGAGCCAAATCTATACTGCGCTTCTCTGATACTAAAGGCACACGCAAACAAACCGAATATGTACTCATAGGAACTTTAATGAGTTTTTTCTTGTGTATCCTGACAGGCCTAATCATTGTGGCTCTCTCAAATACGTACTAAAAGCCATTTTACTTCTTACGCCTGTTTTTTCTATACCGAAAATATATCGCCAAGATGAGTAGGGGAGCTACGATAAATACCAATATATCTACCGGAGACGAGAAATCGACTGGGAGGTTGTTTTGCGGTTTAGGGACATCTGTTGGGATCTGCATTTAGCTGGCTTTCTCTAGCGTCTTGGGTCGCTCAAATACTTGCATTTGGCTTATAAGACGTTCTTTGACAATATTCATCATGCGTTTGTTTAGCGCCGAAGAATTTTTGGTATACAAACAATACTCTTCAACCGTAAACTGTCCAATGAGTATCCCTTTTAGGCTATTGCGAAATTTCATGTCTTTGTGAATCGCATTTTCGATATAATCCAATCGCTTTTCTGGAGAGAGATCGTAAAATACCTGTTTGTGTTTGGCGATATAATTTCTAAAGACTTCGAGTAATAAAGGATTTTGCAGTTTGGCGATAGGACGTAAGGTCGCATTTTGAAACCGTTCCTCATCACTCATTGAATCGTAGATTTTTGCACTAGGAATTTCTGGTCTGATTTTCCTAATATCGTTGGGCCTGTCATTCATCGTAAGGAGTGTTTCTTAAATGTACGGATAGTATACACGCTTTCGCGAAAGCGAAAAAGTAAATATTAACCACTTATAAACAAAAAGCGCCATCTGTATAAATAGATGACGCTTTACCATTTTAGTTGTAGCTACTACTCTTTGGTATCTACAAATTCTTCTTTGGTTTGAAACTCGATGGGTTGCATCTCCGATTTGGCCAAGTACTTTTCAAACTTGGTTAAACGTTTCTTCTTTATAGTTTCAAAGCTTTGTTTGGCCTTTTCAAAACGTTCCATCAATAGATTAATGTTTTCGATTTGTGCGGCGCTTGGCGCTTCAAAATTGGCAGCTACATCACTGTAGAGTGCGCTTAATTTTTCACGAAGCTGCGGTGGGGCTGTACCAACATAGTTGTCTCCTGTGGTCACCACTAAGGTGTTTTTAAGTTCATCAAGCTCATCGATAAGTGGTTGCGCCACTTTTTTGGCCTTGCCGTTGGCGTTGATGGCATCCTTGGCTTTGGTCGTGATATGATTAATTTGATAGACCATATAGGCCAGGTCTTCCTGCACATCAAACAATTGTCTACTCGTTTTATATTGTGCCTCTCTTTCTTTAACCGTAATAAATGATTTTGGATCATTTTTTACTTCAAAAGTGGTTTCATAGGTTTTTTTCCCTTTGGTTAAAACCGCTTTATACATTCCGGCAGGTACTCGAACTGGTGTAAAACCACCAAAGGCAAAGGTCTTAGCTGCTGCCATTTTAGGAGGTTTGGAGGTGTAATTCCAAGTCACAATATTGATACCTTTTGATTTACCTGCACCAAGTTCAGTTATGGTGTTGCCTTGCATATCTTGAATTTCAAGGGCCATTTTACCAAAGGTATGACGCTTTTTAAGATAGTACTTAATAGCCACCGAAGTTCCTGGATTAGGTCCTACAAATTGTAATTCGGTACTGCCCCCACCAAAACCACCTTCTTCAACCATAACACCTGGTTCTACGTCAAAAAAGTGAACATCCTTATCCAAAATTTCTGGTTTTACATCACGCAAAATACTGATGTCGTCAACGATTATTACGCCACGCCCGTGGGTACCAGCTACTAAATCATTGGTTTGCTTTTGAAGGTCTAAAAAGTGTACGGCCACTGGTGGGAAGTTATTGGTGAAGTGAGACCAGTTCTGACCACCGTCTACTGTAATATATAATCCATCTTCGGCACCTAAGAACAGTAAGTTTTCATTTTCATAATCTTCCTGAATGTTACGAGCAAACATCTTTAAATCATCTGTCACTAGACTTTTCCAGCTTTGTCCGTAATCTGTTGTTTTATAGACATAAGGTTTCATATCACCACTGGCATGACCGTCAAAAACGGCATAGGCAGTACCTTCTCCATGCACACTAGCCTCAATGTGATACACCCAGGTATTGGCAGGTAATCCAGGTATATTCGCCACTACATTGGTCCAATTTTGCCCACCATCTCTGGTGATTTGAACGTTTCCGTCATCGGTACCCACCCAAATTACTTTTTCATTTATAGGTGATTCGGCAATGGTAAAAATAGTGGTATGAGTTTCGGCCCCAGAATTATCGGCAGATAGACCTCCAGAATTTTTATCCTGCTTGGCCGGATCATTAGTTGTCAAATCTGGAGAGATCACTTTCCAGGTATCTCCCATGTCTTCACTAACATGCAAGAATTGACTTCCCATATAAAAACGATCGGGCTGATGTACACTCACAGCCATAGGCGCGTTCCAGTTAAATCTAAGATCTGCACTGTTCTTGGCGGGTAGCGGTTTTACGTTTTTGGTGTAATTGCGCTCCATATCATAGCGCCAAACATTGTCTGCTCCTTGCATTTCTGAGTACAATATCTCCTTAGTTGGGTGTTTTAAAACTCTAAAACCGTCACCAACACCTACACGTACCCAATCTCTGGCCTCGATACCTCCAGGTGAGGATGAAGGACCATACCAAGAACCATTGTCTTGTAAGCCACCATAAATGCGATACGGTGTAGCGTCATCTACACTGATATGGTAAAATTGTGAAAGCGGTAAATTATCTACTATTTCCATAGTAGTACCACCATTCCAAGAACGATATACCCCACCATCTGTACCAACGTGCATTTGATCTGAGTTGTTAATATCGAAAACAATATCATGGATGTCAGAGTGCATGTTACCAAGAGCCTTAAAGGTATTCCCTCCATCACGAGAAATTGAACCACTTAGGCCGCCTTTAGCAATTACGTCTGGATTGCGCGGATCTACTACAATTTTTGAAAAGTAAAATGGACGCACAGTCAACGAAAAGTCATTATTGGTTTGTTTCCAAGAGGCGCCTCCATCCTCCGAGCGATACAGACCTTTGTCTTCATTTTTTTCAGACTCAATCACAGCATAAACAATGTTAGATTGCGATGGAGCTACAGCTATCCCAATACGACCAAGTGCCCCCTCAGGAAAACCATTGTGAATTTTATTCCAGCTAGCGCCTCCATCAGTCGATTTGTAAAGACCAGATTTTTGGCCACCAGAATTAAAATTCCAAGCCGTACGTCGATGCTGCCACATAGATGCATAAAGTATATCGGGATTGGAAGGATCCATAATCAAATCGGCAACGCCGGTGTCCTTATCAATATACAATACCTTGTTCCAGGTCTTACCACCATCGGTAGTTTTAAAGACACCGCGGTCTTCGCTATCACTCCACAAGGCTCCTAATACGCCTACATATACTGTATCGCCATCATTAGGATGTATCTCTATACTAGAAATTCGCTCACTATTATCAAAGCCTTCAATCTTGTTCCAATTGGCGCCGCCATCTGTAGATTTGTAAAGACCATCTCCAACCGATACAGAATTACGTGTCCAGATTTCGCCTGTACCTACCCAAACGGTTTGATCGGGATCTGTAGGGTCAATAGCCACCTGGCCAATAGATTGAATGTGGTCATCAAAAATAGGGGAGTAGCTTGCCCCTCCGTCCTGTGACTTCCAGACACCTCCACCAGCGGTTCCGGCATAAATGACCTGTGCATTCTCGGGGTGGGTTTCCAAATCGATGATTCTACCGGACATAAGTGCCGGTCCAATTTGACGCGCTGTCATATCACCAAAAAGTTCCTTACCCTTAAGTTTAATTTCTTGTGCTTGAACTGGAATGCTTAACGCAGCCACACACAATCCAAAAATAAGATTCTTAGTTTTCATAAAGTTATGCTATATGCCAAACCTATTATCGTTTTATAATACGTTTGGATGGGTTAGTTTTAAAAATGTTCGTTTGCTATGGTACAGCAATTTAACAGGGATCAATGTATATTCAGAAAGCTCGAAGCCTATATGGGTTAAGAGTGGTCCTAAGGACCTTTTCTGTACGGATACTCGCTTAGCCAATATTTGGCGAAAGCCCTGCTCAAATCTCTAAACATGCCACAAAGGATATGCTTAAAAAAAATCCCCATAGAACATGGGGATTTTTATATGATTGCTACTATTGCTTAGGCATGAGAAATACATTCTCATCAATCTCTGGGTTGATTTCGATGGCATCCACCTTGATAGTCTGACCTACTTGTCCGTTAAACTTAACCGTTAAGCTATGTGGATAATAGATATCACCAGCTTCTAAATAATCACTGTATAAGGTTTGAGTCATCATGCCTCTTTGTGGACCAGAGGTAACAGCAGCTTCACTCATAATTGGCACAAAAGACTCCTTGTCAAAGTAAAAAGTGGCTGTATTGGCAACTTCTTCTCCATCTACAGTCACAGGTTTTTTAGTCACAAGGATTTTAAAGGCATCAGTTCCCTCTACAGTTTCGCTTCCTTGAAGTTCTAGGGTGTAACCTTTCTCCTTATAGTTAAGGAAGGTATCGATCATGTCTTTGGATTGAATTTTAAAATTAGCAGAAGTCTCTGCATCCATCGCCTCTGCCTTCATAGACTGAAAGTTTGTAGCCCACATCTGCTCTCCGTCAAAAGCTTGAGGTGTAAAGGTTTGACCCTGAAGACTAATTTGAATGGCCATTTTACCATCGGCAGTAACGTATTGTGTGTACGGAAACTCTTGTGGCCCCATTCCGGCCTGACCTGTTAGCACCATGGCGTTTATATTGTTCCAGGCATCGATCCCTCCGGTGTTCTCAAAATAGTTATCTACGATTTCTTCTGCTGTTTGCGCATTACTAAATCCTGCAAAAGCTAGAAAAAATGCTACGGCTAATAATTTTACTGTTTTCATAGTTTTAATGTATTGTTGTTTGATGTGTGGTCATAAGACTAACACGGTATCTATTTGTTACATAGTTTGACAAAAAAATTTTCCTCTTGCAGTTATCTTGATTACTATCTTAGTAGTAAGCATAGTTAGCCAATTTGTACAGTTGCAGAAGAATGTTGTAGCTTGCTTTATCAAAACAAGTGACTAAAGATACGAAAACCACCGCAGCAGGCACACATTGAAAGCAAAAGTCATCATCATAATGGGCGTCTCTGGCGTCGGGAAGACAACCATAGGAAGGCAGTTAGCCAAAGCGCTATCCCTACCATTTTACGATGCCGATGATTTTCATACTACAAATAACATCAGCAAGATGTCTCAAGGCACTGCGCTTACTGATAAGGATCGTGAGCCTTGGCTCGAATCTTTGGCGCAACATATTTCAATCTGGTCAGAAAATGGAGCTGTATTGGCTTGTTCGGCATTAAAGCAAGCCTATCGCGACACGCTAGTGCGTCAAATACCCAAAGACAAAGTTGCACAAAAGATACAGTTTGTATTTCTGAGCGCCTCGCAATCCCAAATCAATAAGCGTCTTTTGGCGCGTACTCAACATTTTTTTAAGCCCGACCTTTTGTCTTCTCAATTTGATATCTTAGAACCACCGCAAGATGCCATTACAATAAATTCACAAGCATCTATAGCATCTATTTTGCAGCAAATTAAAACCAAACTATCATTGATACAACACATCGGTTTAATAGGATTGGGGGTTATGGGCAAAAGCCTTGCACGTAACTTTGCCAATAATCACATACAACTTTCCCTCTATAACAGACATTTGCCCTTTAAAGAGGAAAATGTAGCTCAACGGTTTATCGACGCTTATCCCGAATTAAACAAGGCCCAAGGGTTTGATGATCTCGCTGCCTTCGTTTATTCACTGCCCAAACCACGTACCCTCTTTTTGATGGTAGCTGCTGGTACGGTGACAGACGTCGTGTTAGACGCCTTGGTTGCTCACTTAGATAAGGGTGATATAGTCATTGATGGGGGCAATGCGCATTTTGAGGATAGTGGCAGACGGAGTAAAGCCTTAGAAAAACGAGGTATTTATTTTTTTGGAGTAGGTGTGTCTGGGGGAGAACAGGGCGCCTTAGAAGGTCCAGCAATTATGCCTGGAGGGGCGGTTGACACTTATCCGCTTATCCAACCTATTCTGGAGGCTATTGCGGCCAAAGATGCCAATGGAAAACCTTGCTGTCATTTTGTAGGGCCCGGAGGGGCTGGACATTTTGTAAAAATGATACACAATGGGATAGAGTATGCCGAAATGCAGCTCATATCTGAGGTATATAATCTGCTGCGCTTTCATAAAAAAATGTCTTTGGATGCTATTGCCAATTTGTTTGAAGATTGGAATACCACTCACTTAAAAAGTTATTTACTAGAAATTACAATTTCTATTTTACGCAAAAAGGAAGCAGACGTACCACTTATAGATCTCATATTGGATAAGGCTGCCCAAAAAGGAACTGGTAGTTGGAGTACCACTGCGGCATTAGCACTTGGTCAACCATTTGATACGATTTCTAGCGCAGTGATGGCCCGACATATTTCGGCTCAGAAAATGCTGCGTATTTCGGCTCAGACGCAATATTCAATTAGCAGAGGGAATATAGACACTTTAGAAATCGACACCATCAAAATGGCCTATGACTGTGGGCGTTTGATCAACCATGCTATAGGTTTTGAGACCATTAAGACTGCGAGTAACAACTTTCACTGGCAGAGTAATCTCGCCAATATAGCGCATACTTGGACCAATGGCTGTATCATTAGATCACGTTTGATGGAAGCATTGGTGGGCATTTTTGAAAAGGACGATAAGACACATTTGTTGTTGCAACCCACTGTGGTAGCCCAGGTGAAGCAGTTGTATCCTGCTTTCGCGAAAGCGGTATCAGAAGGTCTAAATGCGCATGCCAGTATTCCAACTTTGAGTGCAGCGCTCAATTATTTTAACAGTTTTTCTACTGCAAATTCTTCGGCTCACTTGATACAGGCCCAACGCGATTTTTTTGGGGCACATAGGTATGAGCGGGTAGATAAAGATGGACATTTTCATACCGATTGGACAAATACCTAACTACCCTAATGATAGATATTCAACTACTATTGGCCATTGGATTGGGCATCTCGGTCTTATTATTTTTAATATTAAGGTTAAAGATGCAAGCTTTTTTGGCGCTTCTCATTGCTTGTATCCTAGTGGGAATTATAGCTGGTATGGCGCCTACAGCCATTTTAGAAGCAATAAAAAATGGTATGGGAGGTACCTTGGGCTTTGTAGCCATAGTTGTAGGACTTGGCGCGCTTTTTGGATCGATTTTGGAGCAATCTGGTGGGGCCCAGCAACTCGCTACTGGCATTCTTAATACATTTGGGCTCAAGCGATCACCTTGGGCGGTAATGTGTACAGGGTTTATTATTGCTATCCCTGTTTTTTTTGATGTTGCCTTTATCATTTTGGTTCCGATTATTTATGCACTTCAAAAACGCACCAATAAATCTTTAATCGTTTATGCTATCCCACTATTGGCGGGTCTGGCCATTACACATACCTTTATACCACCTACACCTGGACCCATTGCAGTGGCAGACATATTAGGTGCCGATTTGGGATATGTTATCATCTTTGGGATCATAGCAGGTATTCCTGCAGCTATTATTGCGGGGCCTGTACTAGGCAATTTCTTAGCAAAGCGTATAGCTATTAAAACACCAGAGACTGCCGTTACTAATTTGGATATACCATCCAATGCGCCATCGGTTTCAAGTATTTTACTCATTATCGCAATTCCAATTGTATTAATTGTTTGCAATACTGTCGTCTCAAGCCCCTTGATTGGTCAAGAAACCTTGCATAAAAACCTGCGTGATATCATTACACTATTAGGTCATCCATTTGTAGCCTTGATCATAGCCAATCTGGTAGCATGGTACTTTTTAGGCATTCGAAAGGGATATACAAAATCTCAACTCTTAACCGTAAGTACCAAGTCATTGTACCCGGCAGGTGTGATCATATTACTCACAGGAGCTGGAGGGGCGTTTAAACAAATCCTTATAGACACGGGAGCTGGCAGGATGATTGCCGAATCGCTGAACACAGCCTATTTTCCTCCAGTAATCTTTGGGTTTTTGGTAGCAGCCATCGTCAGGATACTGCAAGGATCGGCAACCGTGGCCATGATTACCTCGGCAGGAATCACAGCGCCTATTTTGGAAATAGCGGCGCCTAGCGCGCCTCAGTTAGCAGTATTAGTGATTGCCATTGCTTCTGGAGCTACTATATTTTCGCATGTCAATGACAGTGGATTTTGGCTAGTCAAGCAGTATTTAGGGCTTTCTGAAAAGCAGACCTTTGCTTCCTGGTCGGTAATGACAACGCTTATCGCTTTGGTAGGACTTATAGTGGCATACATCTTGTGGTTTTTAGTTTAGGTCAACTACCTAGACTCTTGTATCTTTGAGAAAAAAGTCGGTAATACTGAGGTATTACTGCATTTGCTTATGAATTTTCATACTAGAAAATGGATTAAACCAGAAGATCTCAACCCCAATGCAACCTTATTTGGTGGGCGTTTATTAGAATGGATAGACGAGGAGGCAGCACTGTATGCGATTATTCAACTAGAAAATCCGCGTACAGTAACCAAGTATATGTCAGAAATTGATTTTCGCGCAAGCGCCAAAAAAGGTGATATTATCGAAATAGGTCTAGAACCAGTCAAATTTGGAACAGCTTCGCTTACCCTGCGTTGTGAGGTGCGTAATAAAATGACCAGAGAAACGATTGTTTCTATAGAACGTATCGTTATGGTAGGACTTGATGCTAACGGCAAGGCTTTGGCACACGGTAAGACAAAGTTAGAATATGTAAAAGACAGATTAGCAGATGACTAAGGCCTTTTGTAAAGGCTACTTATGAATTGAGTAAGTTTTCGTCGTTAGTAGTTAATTCTTATCGGTATCAACGCAATGAGCGTATTTGTCTTGTATTTTAGAGCAAACAAAAACAGTCTATGAGATACATCTACCTTTGCCTTTTCTTATTAATAGTTTTAGGTGCTTGTAACAATGACGATCAGAAACCAGCAGTTGTTGTAGCAGAAACCATAGAACGAGGCGCGGTCTTACGCACCATTGAATTGCACAATGACGAATTTGTCACTTCCGATCTTAATAGCACGCTTACCTTAGTGTTAGAAGAGATGGATGTGGAAGATGGCGGCCTTTTAGAATCGGTAACAGTCTTCCTCAAATTTATTGATAGAACTCCAAACAATGGCAATCATAGTGTTCCAGAAAAACAAATAGAAGTCATTGAGAAAGGGCGATTTGAAAGTAGCGCCAATAACTTACCACAACTCACCTTTAGCCTGAGCTATGGGGAAGCTTTAACAGCCTTGTCGTTAGCTTTTGATCAAGTGAGCTGTACCGATGAGTTTGTAGTGCGTTTTGATTTGGGATTGACAGACGGACGTCATTTTTCTACCGCCAATGCGAGTTCCTTAATAATAGGTTCTTACACCTTCTTTAGTTCGCCTTTTACCTATAGCATTCCTGTTGTGGAGCCTATACCACCAGGTTTGTTTACCGGTACCTATCTTATCGAGTCCATCCTTGATGGGCCTAATGGACCTACCTTTGTCGAATCGGATATCGTAGAACTAAAAGTAGGTCGCTCTTCGAGCACGCGAACGTTTTTGGCTTATCACAATTTGTATCATCGTGGCTTAGAGGAAAAGAGGATATGGGATTTTAAAATAGCATGCGATCAAACCTTTTTTGGTAGGCACCAATTGTCGTCTCCAGAAGGTAGTTGTAGGTTTAATGCAGCTCCTTTACTTTTGGGACCTGATATTGTAAATGCTGTTATCAATCCCGATGATGATAGTGTGTTCGAATTGTGGTTTGTCGAAGGTTATCTTGGATTTGACGGAAATTGCGATTTTACAACAGCGCCTAGTCGTTATAGATTTTCAAAACAATAAAAATAGTATGAAAAGAAAATTATTTGGCATCTTAACTGCCGTTTTAGTGTTAAGTGCAAGTTGTACAGAGGGAGACAAAGCAATTGAAGAGGTGCTTGTCGAGGTAGATCGTGGCGCAGTTTTGCGCACACTCCAAATTAATAATGCCGAATTTGATATCAATAACACCGCGGCTGTTTTTGATATTGATTTGGAAGAGCAGGATATAGAGGAGGGCGATCTTTTAGAATCGGTTGCTATAAGTGTACGCTTTATAGACAATACCCCTGAGAATGGTGATAACACGAGTAGTGCGGTACAGGCCATGGCTCTGAGCAAGGATGATTTTGAATCGGGCACTAATGGATTGCCAGTGACTAATTTGCAATTTAGTTTTGCAGAATTACTCAATCTTACTAGCGTTGCCTACGAAAGTGTAAGTTGTACAGATCAATTTCGGATTGACCTGGCCATCAGTTTGACCGATGGTAGAGTTTTTACCACCTCCAATTCTAGTGGTACTGTGGTTAATAATACAGGATTTTTTAAGTCGCCCTTTTCGTATTTAATTAATATCGTAGAGCCTATACAAGATTCAGCCTTTACAGGTACCTATAGACTAAGCATTGAGCAAGAAGGATTTTTTGGACCTACTTTTAATGATGGTCAATTAGTTACGCTTACCCAAGGTCACTCCAACAACGTAAGGGTTTTTGAGGCGCGGCTTAATAGTGATGTCGTACTATTTGAATTTAGCGTGGTTTGTGATGCTGGGGTGGTTACCCGATATCAAAAAAGTGGTTTTGGATGTTCTTCAGACTTTTCGGATAGAGTACTTCTAGGTCCAGATCAAGAACCGGGGTTGATCAATCAAAATGACGATGCAGTTTTAGAACTCAAATTTGTTGAGGCCTTTGAGGGGTATGACGCCTTTTGTAACATGCCCGAGGTACCGGTACAAATTCGTTTATCCAAACAGTAATGTATAAAGTTGTAAAAAAAGTAGTTCTAGCTCTGGCAATAATCCCATTAAGCCAATGTACCGATGGAGATAAGGCCATAACCGAGGTATTAGAAGAAGTAGAGCGAGGTGCGGTCTTGCGCAATATTTCCTTTAATCAAAATGTATTTACTATTGATGACCTCGAAAGTACTTTTGATGTCACCATAGAAGAGATGGACTTAGAAGAAGGTGGGCTTTTTAAAGATGTCGATATTTTTATTCAATTTTTTGACAATAGCCCAGAAAATGGTACTAACTCATCACCGTCAATATTCTTAAAAAACCTGCCCAAGAGTGATTTTGAAGTAGGCCCAGAGGGCTTGTTAAGAACCCATCTCAGGGTAATATTTGCTGAAGCCATCGCTAGTGTAGGTCTAAGTCCTGCGCAAATAGCTTGTAGTGATTTTTTTGAACTAAAGCTCATTCTTAATCTCACCGATGGGAGATCCTACGATACACCTACGGCCAGTGCCACTATACTTACAGATGATTGTTTTTTCAAATCGCCTTATCGCTATCGCATTCCTGTAGTAACACCTATACCTGCAGAGTTATTTACAGGCACTTATTTATATACCACCCTGATCGATGGCAGTTTTGGTCCTACTTTTGGCCCCTCTCGTGTAGTAGAGATTGTGGCTGGAAATTCGCCTAATGTTCGTTTAGCCCCATTTGGTGCTGGGACATTTGAGTTTACGATAGGTTGTGATGTCATTTTTCCAAAAATGTACGAATCATTAAATGGATTATGTCGCGAGTCGCAATTAAATATCCTCTTGGGGCCAGATGATTCCAATTACGGCCTTGCCAATCCTGAAGACGATAGTGTTTTTGAAATTCAATTCGTAGAAGGCTATGAAGGCTGGAGCGGCGCTGGTAACCCAGATCCTCGTCCTGTGCGCATTAGACTTTCTAAGCAGTAATTCATTTGGCTACATTTGTTGGCACCTTTTGGTCTACTACAGCTTAAAGCCCCTTAAAAGTATAGATGGTTCTATAAGCAAAGAGTGGTATTATGGGCTCTTAAACATATGTTAATCCTTAAAACGACAGCAGCCGCTACAGCATACATTTCTTATTTTCGGTCCACGATTAACCTTCGATTTATGAGAACTACTTTTTACTTCGCTCTTTTGTTGAGCCTTTTGTTTACCCTACCCATTCAAGCACAACGTTCGAAACGAAAACGCAAAAAAGAGGCGGCCGAGGCTCAAGTAGCAGCTAGTAAAAAGGAAAAAAAGGATATCAAAGATTATAAAGATGTCATTACCAAAGATGCAGTGACTGACAGTGGGCTTTTTCACGTGCACCGGATCAAAGAAGACTTTTATTACGAGATTCCCTTCGAACACTTAGAAAAAGATATGTTATGGGTAAGTCGTATTGCACAAATCCCTTTAGGTCTTGGTGGTGGCTATGTCAATGCAGGGTCCAAAACAAATGAGCAGGTTGTGCACTGGCAACGCTTTAATGACAGGATTTTACTAAAAATAAAGTCATTTACGAATGTGGCAGACTCTAGCAAGGCAATTAGTAATTCGGTACGTGTTAATAATTAT
>CAZJWI010000220.1:0-1695 GCA_964549485.1 uncultured Flavobacteriaceae bacterium | reverse complement strand
TGTAAAGAAGCGAGCTAATAAGATCGAAGTTAAAGAAGCTGTAGAATCTGCTTATGGTGTTACCGTGCAAACTGTAAGGACCTTGAATTATCCTGTAAAGCGTACTACAAAGTACACTAAAAAAGGATTGGTCTCTAATGTAAAAGGTGCTTATAAAAAAGCCATCGTTCAGTTAGCAGAAGGTGAGAACATTGATTTTTATAGCAATATCTAAGATAAGAAGATGGGATTAAGAAAATTAAAACCGATAACTCCAGGACAACGTTTTAAAGTTGTTACAGATTTTGATGTCGTAACGACGGATAGACCTGAGAAAAGTCTTTTGGCGCCGATCAAGAGGTCAGGGGGAAGAAACAGTGAAGGAAAAATGACTATGCGCTTCTTAGGAGGTGGTCATAAAAGAAGATACCGTGTAATAGATTTCAAAAGAAATAAAGATGGTGTTCCTGCAACTGTAAAGAGTATTGAGTACGATCCAAATAGAACAGCATACATCGCTTTGTTGAACTATGCAGATGGTGAAAAAAGATACATTGTGGCTCAAAATGGTTTAAAGGTTGGGCAAACTGTGGTTTCAGGAGATAAAGTAACTCCAGAAATTGGTAACACAATGCTTTTGAGTAATATTCCTTTAGGAACAGTTATTTCTTGTATTGAATTGCGCCCAGGTCAGGGAGCAGTAATTGCGAGAAGTGCCGGTACTTTTGCTCAGTTAATGGCAAGAGAAGGAAAATACGCAACGATTAAATTGCCTTCAGGAGAAATCAGAATGATTCTTTTGACTTGTAAGGCTACAATTGGTGTGGTATCTAACTCTGATCATCAGTTAACCGTTTCTGGTAAAGCTGGTAGAAGCAGATGGTTAGGAAGACGTCCAAGAACGCGTCCTGTAGCAATGAACCCTGTCGATCATCCAATGGGTGGTGGTGAAGGAAGAGCTTCAGGTGGACATCCAAGATCTAAGAATGGAATTCCTGCTAAAGGATTCAAGACCCGTTCTAAGACTAAGGCAAGCAATAAGCAAATCGTTGAACGTAGAAAAAAATAATTAGTTAGAAAGTATGGCACGTTCGTTAAAAAAAGGACCTTATGTTTTTCACGCTTTAGAGAAAAAAGTACAGAAGAATATAGACGCAGGAAAAAAATCAGTAATTAAAACTTGGTCAAGAGCATCTATGATTACTCCTGATTTCGTAGGACAAACAATTGGTGTACACAATGGTCGTCAATTTGTACCTGTATATATTACTGAAAATATGGTAGGTCATAAGTTAGGTGAATTTTCTCCAACACGTTCATTCCGTGGACATGCAGGAGCAAAAAATAACGGTAAAAAATAGTAGGTTATGGGAGTTCGAAAAAAGTTAAGAGCAAATCAACTTAAGGAGGCACGTAAGGGTACTTATGTAGCTAAACTTAATGGTTGTCCTACATCTCCAAGAAAGATGCGTTTGGTAGCAGATTTAATTAGAGGAGTAGAAGTTGAAAAAGCACTTCAAATCTTAAAATTTAACCCAAAGGAAGCATCGATTAATCTTGAAAAGTTAACCTTATCAGCTATTGCCAATTGGCAAGCTAAAAATGAAGACGAAAGCATTGAAGATGCAGGGCTTTTCATTAAAGAGGTTTATGTGGATAGCGCCACGATGTTGAAAAGGTTGCGTACTGCTCCTCAGGGTAGAGCGCACAGGATTA
>CAZJWI010000219.1:0-4986 GCA_964549485.1 uncultured Flavobacteriaceae bacterium | reverse complement strand
GCTACTCGGTCGCAGCGTACAATACCACCAAATATATTGACAAGTATCGCTTTTACCGCTGGGTCTTTTAAGATCAGTTTAAAAGCCGCCTCAACACGTTCTGCATCGGCAGTACCACCTACATCTAGGAAGTTTGCCGGTTCACCACCTGCCTGTTTGATCAAATCCATAGTAGCCATAGCCAGTCCCGCTCCATTAACCATACATCCTACATTACCATCGAGATCAACGTAATTTAATCCTTTCTCTCCAGCTTCTACCTCTACAGGATTTTCTTCACGGATATCACGCATGGCAGCATAATCCTTGTGTCTAAACAGGGCATTGTCATCAAGTGATACTTTGGCATCTACTGCCATGATCTTATCGTCACTTGTTTTTAAAACAGGGTTGATCTCAAATAATGAACTATCAGATTTGGTATATGCAGTATACAAAGCATAAACAAACTTGGTCATCTCTTTAAACGCCTGTCCGCTTAGGCCTAAATTAAAAGCAATACGTCTGGCTTGAAATCCTAAAAGCCCAGTAGCTGGATCAATTTCTTCGGTGTAAATCAAGTGCGGTGTTTCTTCGGCTACTGTCTCTATATCCATTCCACCCTCGGTAGAATACATAATCATATTGCGACCAGTGGCTCTATTTAATAGCACAGACATGTAATACTCTTCTGGTTCACTATCGCCTGGATAGTAAACATCTTCTGCTACCAGTACTTGATGTACTTTTTTTCCTTCGGCACTAGTTTGAGGAGTAACCAGATTCATTCCGATTATTTGTCCTGCTATTTCTTCTACTTGTTCAAGGTTTTTGGCCAGTTTGACACCACCCCCTTTACCACGACCACCAGCGTGAACCTGCGCTTTAATGACATGCCATCCAGTTCCTGTCTCTTCGGTCAATTTCTTGGCTGCTTCGACTGCTTCTGCCGCTGTGGTTGCTACAATACCGCGTTGAATGCGTACGCCAAAACTGTTTAAAATTTCTTTTCCTTGATATTCGTGTAAGTTCATAGTCCGGTTTTCTTAAAATGCTAAAAATGCAGCACAAAAGTAACAAAAGCGCTACGGTGTGGCAATTAAAAATCAGGATAATTTTATCGAAAAGGGGTTAGAAAAGACAGTAGACTGATTTCAGTAAGATATCACTCTAAAGGGGACTTGAGTCCCTAGTAGATAAAGTCGTATTTTAAATAAAGATTATATGATTTCGGCACTGAGACCAGCTTGAAGCAATTTGGAACAACGTGGCTTTAAATCGTCATAGTCACCAGTTTTGACAGTACACTTACCCTTATAATGCACTATAAGAGAGCATTGATGTGCTTGTTCTTCGGTGTGATCACAACTTGCCATAAGACAATTGATAACATGATCAAAAGTATTCACTTCATCATTGTAAAGCACAATCTCATTTTGTTGCTGCTCCTTAGTGAGTATATCAAGTTCTTCTTGGTATTGTTTCTCAGTTCCCATCTCAAACATATATAGCTACAAAATTACGAAAAATGTGTTAGTTAGCCACGTTTTTCAAATCTGCAAGCGATCCAATCATTACGCTCGTAGTTCTGTACAAAGTACAAATCATGGGTATTGCATACAGCTGTAATTTGATCAAGGTCGGTCAGGTAAAATCCACTTAGGAGCAATACGCCCCCTACAGGCAGACATTTTGCGTAGGTAGGTATGTCTTGCAATAGAATGTTTCTATTAATATTGGCTATGATCACATCGTAAGCTTTGTCTTTAAGCAAAGCGACGTCGCCTTCGAGTACGGTAATTTGTCTGCAATTGTTCCTCGCTGCGTTTTCTTTAGCGTTGAGATAACACCAGTGATCAATGTCTATAGCATCGATGGGACCGGCGCCACGCATTTCGGCAAGTATCGCCAAAACCCCTGTGCCGCTTCCCATATCTAGCGTTTTCTTTTGTGATAGATCCATTTTCAACAAATGTTTGATCATCATATGGGTAGTCTCGTGATGGCCGGTTCCAAAAGACATCTTAGGTTCTATAACAATGTCATAAGCAGTTGTCGTTTTGGGGTGAAAAGGCGCTCTAACCGTACATTTTCCATCTACTTCAATGGGGTCAAAATGTTTCTCCCATTCTTCATTCCAATTGACCTGCTCAATTTCCTTGGCGGTGAAAGAGATCTCACAAAGGGAAGCATCCAATAGGGCAACATCTTTGATGACATCTTGGTAGGAGGTGTGCTGTTTATTGGCAAAGGCTTCCTCTTTCTGGATATAAGCGGTGATACCGTTCTCATTTTCGATAAAGCTTTCAAAACCTATTTGCCCAAGTTGAGCAATTAATATGTCACTGCCAGGTTGGACTGGGGTTACAGTAAAGGTATATTCGAGATAAATAGGAGTCATATTAGTCTTTTTTGCAGTCGTAGGTGGCTGTATTGTTTATATCAAGCATTACAGCGCCATTATGGGACGGCAAAAGTAAGGTTTCTTCCTTGATTAAGATTTGCTGTCGCGCTGTAAAATGAACACGACTACTGTCTGTAAAGCGCTGCTGTCTTATTTTGATCTTCTCTGCGGCCTCCAGCTTAAAATCCCAACGCGAAAAATCTTGATTTTGGATTGTAGTGTAAACCGAAGGATCCAGCATATCGTGGACCATTTTGACAGCGCGTCCTGTGTGTAAGGCACCAGCACCATAGAAATTTTTATAAGGCTTATTGGCCGGAATACTATCGATATTGGTGGCAGACAATTTAATAATACTATTGACTTCGTCTACGCTCAAACAAGGATTTAATGAAAACATTAGTCCAATAGTGCCAGTTACAAGTGGTGCCGCAGGAGAGGTTGCAGAAAATTCATTGTACAGTGACTCACCTTCTTCTAATTTGCCCAGACGCCCATATCTGATGATAAAATTACCCGGAGCCATAATATCGACCGTTTGGTCCATATTGCTAGTAGAGGAGGGGTAGAGAAAAAAGCTGTCTTTAGGATCATTATTTCTAAAACCGCCTGTTCTGGCAACTGTATTTTTGACATTCTTTGCATAATACTTTCCATTCTTTTTTTCAACATCCAACGATTCTAGAGGGCTGTCAAATCGATGTTGAATAGCACCAACACTAATGACATGCTCATAGCCTCCAGGGTAGTATATTTTGTTGCCCTTGGATTTACTAAACTTTGTATTGTGTGGCACAGAAACAATCACAGTACCATTGTCACGCAGTTCGTTAATGACTTCTTGGGCGGTATCGTAATAGCGCGTGCTGCCCCAACTGCAATTGATAACTTTGGCTCCCAAGCGCGATAATTCCAGGAGTTGGTTAAACGATCTAAAATCGCCATAGGTAGTGGCATACACACTACAATCGTAACAAACTCCGGGAATGCCATAGCCGTTGTCTCCCTGAGCCGCAGCGGTGGCGGCGACACTCATGCCATGCCCTTTGACATCCTTACTGGGTCTAATTATTTTGGTCTTACCTCTAAACTCTATGTCATCTGGATCTATTTTGGCATCCGATATACCAATAATGACATCACGACTTCCAGTGGTGTAATACCAGGCCTGGGGCACACCTAAGTAATCATAGTAATCGAGTAAAAAGGCTTCTTGGCTATGAGTATTTGCTACAGTAGCCGTTAGGCCGTAATCATTGGGCTCATAGACTCGAAGGCTTTGAGCATCTACACTTTCTGAATATTCAAAAAGCTCGGGTCGCTGTTGGACTAGTTCTTTTCTAAAAGCAGTGGTATTTGCAATTCCAAAGAAGGTGCGTTTTAATTTGTCTCTTTGAGCATACTTAAAGCCTTTGCGAAATACCTTCACCTTGTATTTGGAGAAGAGTTTTTTTAAAACTGCGTCGTCACCTAGGTAAGTCACGGTAGAGTCTTGAACATGTAGCTTTAGATTTACCTCATGATGAGTGCGAATAAAAAACCGATCATCCTGACCACTTGCACATACCCAGAAGAGCATACTTAGTATAAGTAATATCCGCTTCATATCAGTCTTTGGTAGCAAATTGTTCTATACGAGCTAAGCGTTTCTCTAATTGGTTTAGCTCGATTTGCAGCTGGCTAATCTGTTTGTCCTTTATGATCAAATGCAATGTCAATTCTTCAATTTTTTTTAAAAGGAGTCTATTGATTTGGCCTAGATCTATTCCAGCTGTTTTTACCTCCTCAGTAGTGGGTATTTCTCGAAGATGTCCATGGGTTTTGATGAAGTTTTCGATTTGACTTAAACTATCCAATTGATAGTTGCTGTCAAAAACGTGATCGGCCCATTGGTCCAAATCAACCTTTACCGATTTGGCGTGAATTTGACCGTTAACTTCAAGTTTGTTTTTAAGTTTTTGCTGTCCTAACCCCAAATTTCCAGAGGCATCAATGTATACGCCATCTTTGACATTTCCATTGTCAAAAAGGGTTATTGAACCATCTGAGTTTTGGGCGTTTAGATATGCTGTAGAACCGCAGCTTACGCTCAAAAAGCCACAGCCTAAAAGGAGTATAATATATTTCATGGTTTTGCTTTGAGTTTTAAAGATACACAAAGCTCAAGTGTCAACCATAACTCAGGCTAGCCTTAAAGTAGCCATATTTTCTTTCTACGCTTACGCGAAAGCATTTACAATAGCGTAGAAATCGGCTGCATTTAAGGACGCTCCACCAATGAGTCCTCCATCCACATCTGATTTTGAGAATATCTCTTTGGCATTGGCAGGTTTGACAGAACCTCCATATAGAATGGTAATTTGATCTGCCAGGTCTTGATGGTATCTAGAAGCAATCGTTTTTCTGATAAAAGCATGCATTTCTTGCGCCTGTTCTGGACTAGCCGTTTCTCCAGTACCAATAGCCCAAACAGGCTCATAAGCCAAAACAATGTGCTCCCAAGGATCGGATTCTAATTCGAACAAGGCATTTTTTAATTGTTCCTCTACGACGCTAAAGTGATTTCCAGCTTTACGATCTTCTAATTCTTCTCCAAAACAAAA
>CAZJWI010000218.1:0-8400 GCA_964549485.1 uncultured Flavobacteriaceae bacterium | reverse complement strand
CGTTACTCCTTGTGTAGCTTCATCTTACATTTTTGCACAAAAGCCAGATGATAAAGTAATTATTTCTGGTCCTTATGGAGAATTCTTTATCAATCATTCTGAAGCAGCAATGCTTTATGTAGGTGGTGGAGCAGGAATGGCGCCTATGCGTTCTCACTTATATCACTTATTCAAAACCCTCAAGACGGGTCGTACAGTAACCTATTGGTATGGAGGTCGTTCTAAGCGTGAATTATTCTATTTGGATCACTTCCGTCAGTTAGAGAATGAGTTTCCAAATTTCAAATTCTACCTAGCGCTTTCTGAACCTTTAGAAGAAGACAATTGGAAAGTCAAAGACACTATAGATGGTGAAGGTGACGGTTTTGTCGGTTTTATCCACCAAGTGGTGATTGATCAATACCTGAGCAAGCATGAAGCGCCAGAAGACATCGAATTGTATTTCTGTGGGCCTCCACTAATGAACAATGCTGTTCAAAAGATGGGTGAAGATTATGGAATCCCAGATGAAAATATCAGATTTGATGATTTTGGAGGGTAGTAGCCCTTAAAGCAATCTTATTAAATCGCTAAAAGCGATATGACCATAGAAAAACCCAAAGCAAAGTGCTTTGGGTTTTTTATTGAAATAGTGTTGCGATTTGTACTTAGGTTTTTAAGATGGACTCCCCAAGTAATTACTCCTCAAAAAAATCGAATATAAGCCTACAGATTTTTAGTACATCCTCCTCTTTAAGACTGTGATACAGAGGCAAACGCAATAATTGTTGCCCAAAATAATGAGCAGCAGCTAAGTCACCAGACATCTGATGCTGCTTAGCAAATTTGCTTTCATGCAAAGGGTAATAATGTTGTACGGCCAAGACAAAGTTAGTGAGCAACTGTTTTTGCAGGGCGAGATATTGCTTTCGCGAAAGCGTACACAAATAAAATGTATGATAACTACTCTCCTGACTAACCCCCTGTGGTAGTCTAATCTTTCCCGCTTGGGCCAATGGGGTTAAGGTCTTATAATATAAATCCCAAAGGGTTTTGCGGTGTTGGGTTACATGTTTAACCTCTTGTAACTGGGCGTAAAGATAAGCGGCATTTATTTCTGAGAGTCCAAAAGATAGCCCTATACCTGTCCATTCATAACTGTCTACTTCTCCGCTCAAGAATGCTTTTTTATTAGTACCATAATTCCAGATGGTATGACAGCGATCCAAATATTGGCTATTGTTAATCACCAATAGGCCGCCTTCGCCACAATGAATATTCTTTGTTTCGTGAAACGAAAACACAGCAAAATCTCCAAAACTACCTAGTGGTTTGCCTTTATGGAAGCCATCTATACATTGCGCCGCATCTTCGATAAGTAGCAAACTATGCTGGTCACAGAGCTCCCGAATAGCTCCTATATCACAAGCAGTACCCCCATAATGCACTACCATGACAGCTTTAGTTTTATCATTTATAAGGGACTGTATGGAAGCTAAGGACACATTGGGATGTTGTGGCTCAGAATCGGCAAATCGCACAGTGGCACCAGCGATCAGGAAAGGGTTGGGTGTAGAGCTAAAAGTATAAGAAGGTAGAATAATTTCATCACCCTCTTGTAGATCTAAGGCAATACTGATCATTTGAATAGCAGCGGTGCAACTCGTAGTCAAGAAGCTGTGCTCAAATCCATAATGATCTTTAAAAAATTGTTGACACTGTTTGGTAAAATGCCCGTTTGCAGAAAGCTTTTGGTCTGCTATGGCCGTCGCTATTGATTCGAGTTCTGAGCCAGAAGCAAAGGGGACATTAAATGGAATCATAAAGGTGTGCCAATAAAAATGGTTATACTTGCAAATGTAATTGTTTTGGTACAATTTCATTTTTTAAATTCCAGAATCCTCAACCCAGATTGTATAGCATGAAGCTGTATTCGATTGTTATTCCTGTTTATAATAGCGCTAGTACTCTTGAAGCCTTATACCAGCGTCTTGCTGCCACTATGGAACGTTTGCAATTGACCTTTGAGGTGATTTTTGTTGATGACGATTCTACTGATTCAAGTTGGGCAATTTTATCACAGCTCAAAAAAACTCACAGCGACACCATAAAGCTGATTCGCTTGTCTAGAAATTACGGGCAGCACAGCGCCACGTTTTGTGGGTTACAGCACGCTAGTGGTAATCATTTAATTACTATTGACGACGATTTGCAAAACGCCCCAGAAGACATTGCATCCCTTATCGATACTCAGTCAAGTACCCAGGCAGAGCTGGTCTATGGGATAGGGCCTAAACAACATGCCCTATGGCGTAAGATAGGAAGTCAAGTGGTGCGTTCTGGCAACAAACGTCTGGAAGGCGGGCCACATAAAGGCTCCTCTTTTAGACTGATCCAACGTGAGCTCGTCGATCAAATTCTGCAACATAAACGCCATTTTATTTTTCTTGATGAGGTGTTGTTTTGGTATACCAATGCCATTTCTTTTACACAAGTCACCCATCATCCAAGGCCAAGTGGTAAGTCAGGCTATTCATTGTCTAAACTCATTCGTCTGGTAGCGCAATCTACCTTGTTCTACAGCACCTGGCCGCTTCGGGTGATGACCTGGGGAGGGCTGTTGTTATCTTCGGTTAGCTTTCTGGCAGGATTGGTTTTTATTATACTGCGTTTTGTATATGATGTGCCCGTCAAAGGGTTTACTGCGCTTATAGTGACTATACTTTTTTCAACCAGTCTGATCTTGCTTTGTTTTGGTATTATCGGAAGTTATATCAAGCATATATTTATTGTACTTAACAGTAAACCTATGTATGCCATTGCTCAAAAAGCCTTATGATTATTCAAAAATACAATGTGCGATTGAGGCGTTTGCAAGCTTCAGATTTAGAGTTGGTACGCTTAAAGCGAAATAGTCCTGCGATTAGAACCCGTATGTTTTATCAGGAAGAAATCACCGCCGAAGCCCAGCAAAAGTGGTTTGAGCGTATCGACAATGTGATGCATTATTACTTTGTCATCGAAGCTAAAGGCCAGCGGGTGGGTTTGCTCAATGGAAACATACGGTCGTTTTCAGAGGGCACTATAGAAGCAGGGATCTTTATTTGGGATGAGCAATTCTTGGCCTCTCGTACAGCCGTAGCAGCTGCTTTATGTGTGCTGGATTTTCATTTCTTACTAATGGATATGAAAGAAATATTTATCGAAGTACGTACCGATAATCAAAAGGCCATAGCCTTTAATCAATATTTGGGCTTTGCGCCTTTAAAAGAAGAACACGATCAGGGGCGTATATGGTTGTTTTTGAAAAAGGACAATTACCTCAAGCACACCGCCAGATTGAGAAGAGGTGTTATGAGGGCTTCCCGTGAAACCGATCCACTCCAATGGAAGGATGTGCAGTTTACTCAAAATGACAAAGCTTTTATCGCTGAGCTTCCTGAGCTGCAATACCAACGTATTGTAGACTTTTTACCTGCAGATCTCAAAAGATAGGTCGTGGTTGCGGGCCCAACGTTAAAGACTCCGACTATCCAATCAGTCTTGGTCAAGAATAGTATATTTGATTCCTCAAAGTGTAGACTATGAATTTTGAAATCACGGGGAAGTACCGTCTATTGGCCTACGTAATAATAGCGCTTTTACCCATACTTATCTATAGTAATGCTATCGATAACGAATACGGTATTGATGATTATTACGTCACAGAAGGCAATCCTAAAGTTGCTGGTGGGTTGTCTGCCATTCCCGATCTTTTTCAAAATTACTATGTCGATAATGGCGTCACCCGATATGAATATAGACCGCTTACTCACACCACATTTGCCATAGAAAAAGCACTTTTTAAAGAGCTGCCACTTAGCCAGACAATCGAAGAGAAAGAGATAGATAATCAAGTAACTCAGGCCAATATCAGTCATTTAATAAATGTTCTGTTATACGCCTTTAATGGAGTGCTTTTACTGTGGTTTTTGTTTGGTTTACTCAAAGACTACCCTCCTATTCTCCCTGTATTAATCGTGGTACTCTTCTTGATCCACCCCATACATACCGAAGTTGTTAATAACATAAAAAGCCGTGATGAGCTCTTAATGATGGTCTTTTTTCTGTTGTCTCTGGGTAGTTTTATCAGGTATGCCAGAGGGGGTAAGACAACTGCATTGGTACTTGCAGGATGCTTTATATTCTTAGCATTTCTAAGTAAGATGAGTGCCTTGGCTGTATTTGGCCTCGTGCCTGTTTTGGGCTATTTTATCAAAGCACCTACCAAACGTATTTTGATGGGGGTGGGAGTAGCGGTCTTAGCTTTAGCTGTAATTTTATTGCTCAGGGAGAATTTACCTGGAGAACAGTATAGAGAATTTCGTTTTTTCGAAAATCCGCTCTTTGTCGAAGATGGGCTCTTCAAGCGTTTGGCATTGGGCTTTTATACCACTTTTTTTTATTTGCAATTACTGGTATATCCCGAGCATCTCAGTTTTTATTACGGCTATAATCAGATCCCACAAGCTACTTTTTCTTATTGGCAGGTTTGGGTGTCTATGCTGGTGTTTTTGCCTTTAGGTATTTACGGCATTGTCAGATTTTTAAAAAGGGATCTGCTTGGTTTAGCTATTGTGCTTTGGTTGGGAGTGATGGCGATTGTAGCCAATGTGGTGTATCCAATGGTTGGTATCGTCGCCGAACGCTTTGGGTATATTTTCTCTCTCGGTTTTGCAATGGTTATTGCTGTATTAATATGGCGAGCTTATCTTTTGGCGAAAGCCAAACTCAACCCTACAGCGGCCAGGGTGATGTTTTTCTTGGTGCTCATAGCCGTAGGAGGACTGTATAGCTGGCGCGTCATAGACAGAAATAGCGATTGGGAAAATAGACTGGTCTTGTTTAGAAATGATATCAAACACCTCGATCAATCTTTTAGAGCCCATACTTTTCTTGCAGACGAGTTATTTACAGCTTTGCCACAATTGGTAAGCCGGCCTAATGGAACAGATTTTATACGCGAGATTGAACAGCTCTACACTCGTGCTATAGAAATAGACCCCCGCCAGCCTAATACTTTAAACAATTTAGGAGCACTACAATATAAATTTTATAAGGACTATCAAAAGTCCATTCAATATTTTGAACAGGCCAAGAGATATGACAATCAGAATACGGATATCTTCCTCAATGCTGGATATGCCTATGCCGAGCTCAATCAATACCAAAAAGCGGTAGCTTCTATTGAACGTGCCTTGATTCTAAATCCTACCCTAAGCCCTGGGTACACCTATTTGCTAAGCTTGATCAAAAAGCCAGAAGCGCATCCTTGGCTTCAGAAAGCCTTTAGTAGTATGCCAAAAGCTAATCCTAAAATTGCTCAGCAAAAGCAATATTGGACAACTGTGGCGCAATTTTATGGAAAGACTAATCAAGGCGTAGTAGCCGTAGATAGCTTTGCTAAAGCCTTTCTACTAGATCCCAATGATCAGGCCTTAGGCAAGGAAGTAATACGCATGTACACCGAATTGGGTGATCTACAAAAAGCAGCTTATTTCAAGGGAGTTCTCGACCAATGATGATAAAATAATCAGAGCGTATCGTATCTTTGTATTATGGCTGTATTTCTCAACAAACAAGAACTGCACAACCTCGCGATGAATATCGTAGGAAAGGAATTAGAAGCTCAGGGTTTTGAATTTATGGGGATTAATTCTAAACTTGAAAAAGACCCTCAGTTTGTCGCTTTAAAAGACAAAAAATTGCACTTTATTATCGTCAGGGCGCGTTCTTTTCCAGATAACGCCAATACCTATGACAGTGCTTTTATGCTCAAAATGAAAGAGCATGCCCTTAAATTTGAGGCAAAAACCTATTATGCGGGAGTAGGGCTGGGCCATGGTGATAACTATCAACATCCGGTAGAGAAAGACCAACCCTATACGCTAATTTATAATGGACTTCAAGAAATATGAAATCTTACCTCGCTTTATGCCTCGCTTTGACAGCTATGTTTATAGGCTGCAAACCCGATACAGCCTCTGAAAAGGTGACTTTAAAAGGGGAGGCCTTTGGAACTACCTATGCCATTACCACCTTTGGATCCCAACAACAAATCCCAGTTTTACAAAACGGGATAGACTCCATCATTGCAGTGGTCAATCAATCTATGAGTACCTATATCCCAAAAAGTGATATTTCCAGAATTAATAGGGGAGATACCACTGTGGTCGTAGATGCAATGTTTAAAGAGGTTTTTGCGCTTTCGCGAAATATTTACCAGAAGACAGACCGTTATTTTGATCCTACTGTGGGAGGTTTGCGTAATGCTTATGGTTTTGGAGATACCAAACCACTAAATAAGATAGATAGTAGTAGTTTGGATTCGATGATGCAATTTGTGGGATTGGATAAAGTTTCAATAACCGATAAGGGTCGTGTAAACAAGGAAAAGTCTGGGATTTATCTAGACTTTAATGCTATTGCCAAGGGCTATGGTATTGATCGTATTGCGGTGTATTTACAACAACAAGAACACGCCAATTTTCTAATCGAACTTGGTGGTGAGCTGCGAGCCCTAGGTATAAATATTGAATCCCAAAAACCATGGACCGTTGGGGTCGAAGATATCAATAGTGAGGTTACCAACAGGTCGCATGTGGCTGTCATAGCCCTAGAAGATAAAGCGATGGCCAGTTCTGGAAATTATCGTAAAAATAGGGTAGACCCGCGCACGGGTAAGCAATATGTTCATACCATAAATCCGCTTACGGGTGAGGCTCAGCAAAGTGATGTGTTAAGTGCGACAGTGATTGCCAATACCTGTGCCATCGCCGATGCCTATGCTACTTCGTTTATGGCGATGGGCTTAGATAAATCCAAAGCCTTGCTTGCCAATTTAGATGATATAGACGCTTACTTGATCTATTCGGTGGCATTAGATTCTACAGCCGTTTTTACCACCCCAGGATTTGCTAAGCTGCAGTTGCGCTAGGCAATCTTCTCTTTGTTATGCTAAAACAACGAATACATGGCAAAGCAATTACCTAAGGCTATAGTGATAAAAAACTATCGGTAACCTTTAGAGCAAACGTCGTATAGCGATAAAAACAAAAATGGCAGCACTGTATCCAATAAAAAAAGGCAGTATCCATTTATCAAGACCGAGAAGTAAAAAAAACGCCATTAGAGCAAGTTGAAAGCCTAAGCCAAATGTTGAAACCAGGGTCATAAACCACTTGGGCAGAGGAGGGCTGTCTATAGCTTTTTTGTCGCATTGGTAAATAAGATAATCAAAGACACCATAGCATACTCTATAGGTTCGATATAGCATAGTGACCATATGTTGGTTTTCGCCAGGCATGGCCACGGGGATAGTCGTTTCAAAAACCCGACTTGTAGCATCTCCCGCTACAGAATTTCTTAGAATCACATAGTAATAATTATACAATGTGCCTTGCAATTGAAGACCTACAAACGCCAGGAGCACATATCCAATAGATTGGCCGCTCACGTAGGCGATGCTCGAGAGAAATAAAAAATTGAGAAGGATATCGGCAATAGAATCATAATAACGGCCCGTATAGGAAGGGCGTTGCTGCAAACGGGCGAGTTCTCCATCGGCGGCATCTAGTATAGACTTTGTAATGAGAAATACCGCCGCCATCCACTGCCATTGATTCAAAATGCTCCATATTGCTATTGCACCTGCAATTATAAATAAGGTCGTAACATAGATTGGCGTCATGGCGGTGTTAGCCCAGCGTGCAGCTAGATAACGTGCGATAGGTCTGCCGTAGTCAGAAAGATCTGTAAATTGATAAGCACTTGGCAGTTTGGACATAGTCGTTAAAACTACAGCTTAAAAAGGCGCTGTATTCATTGGTCCAAATTACAACCATTATTGGAGTATTGCCCTATAGTGTGCGGCAATATTGGGGTGGTACCACTTGCAAAGCACGTAATTATCAAGTCCATATCTTTTTGCCAGGCCAACATCCAGCTTACTTATAGCAAACGGGCAGAATTTCTCCCAGAGCCAAACGATAGCGATCTACTTCATCTGGGGTGAGCGTACGGGTATAATCTACCTCATCCACCCTAAAACCAACAGCCCTTAATTGATCAAAATAATCTCTTCCATAGATACGCACATGGTCATATTGTCCAAAAATACGTGCCCGAGTAACAGGATCTGTAATGCTATTATCTTCAAAAGTTTTGGCTCTGCTCAAGTCTTGAGGGATTTGCAAAATAGCCATCCCACCGGGCTTTAAAACGCGGTAGAGTTCTTTCATGGCCTTAGTGTCGTCAGGAATATGTTCAAGAACGTGATTGCAAAAAATGATATCATAGCTATTAGAAGCGAAGGGGAGATTACAGATATCCGCCTTTACATCTGCAAGTGGCGAGTTGAGATCGGTGGTGGTATACTCCAAG
>CAZJWI010000217.1:0-12252 GCA_964549485.1 uncultured Flavobacteriaceae bacterium | reverse complement strand
CACTCTTTTGATACGGTTATTTTAGCAACAGGTCACTCGGCGCGAGATATATTTTATCTCTTGCACAAAAGAGGTATCAAAATAGAATCCAAACCTTTTGCACTAGGAGTAAGAGTAGAGCATCAACAAGCGCTTATTGATCATATACAATATCACAGCGATGGCGACAATCCTAATTTGCCCCCAGCATCCTATAGTCTGGTGGCACAGATTGACGGTATGGGGGTGTATTCATTTTGTATGTGTCCGGGCGGTATTATTGCGCCTTGCGCTACTGCACAGGATGAGGTAGTGACCAACGGATGGAGTCCAAGTAAAAGAGATAATCCTTATGCCAACTCGGGCATAGTGGTTAGTGTACAGCCAGAAGACCTGCCCAATTACCGCGAAGACGATCCATTTGTTTGTTTGGATTTTCAAAAAAAGGTCGAACATGATTGTTGGGTTGCTGCAGGTAAAACACAAGCAGTACCCGCCCAACGTATGAGAGATTTTATAAACGGGAAGGTTTCCAAAGACTTTCCAAAAACCTCATACCAACCAGGAATAGTAAGTGTCGATTTAAATACTGTGTTACCACCACTAATCGCCACCCGATTAAAAAAGGCTTTTCTAACCTTTGGGCGCAAAATGAAAGGATATCTTACCAATGAGGCTGTTTTGCACGCTCCAGAAAGCCGAACTTCTTCTCCTGTTGCCATTCCTCGAGATCCAAAAACGCTTGAGCACATACAGGTCAAGGGCTTGTATCCCTGTGCCGAAGGTGCAGGCTATGCCGGTGGTATTATGTCTGCGGCAATAGACGGTATTAATTGTATGGATAAAGTATTGGACAAGTTTGTAGCCGTTTCGTCTTCAAGTAAAAGCCCTAAGGTTAAAGAGCGATAAAAGCTTGTGACTAATCGATCTGTTTTTGTTTTTTATAAGGCCGTACTATAAGACGTAAACCGTTATTATATCGGATGTAGTTCCAGATCCAATTAATAAGCACGACCATACGATTTCTAAAACCTATCAACAATACAAGATGAACAGACATCCATACAAACCATGCTGTGAAACCGCTAAATTTTATGCCTTTGGTCTCTACTACAGCCTTATTGCGACCAATAGTGGCCATTGATCCTTTATCGATATAGTCAAAGGGTTGTGTCTTCTTATTTTTGCTTTGATCGTTAAATAGCTGTGCGAGATATTTTCCTTGTTGCATGGCTACGGCGGCCAGCATTGGTAGTCCTTTGGGGTATTTGTCTGTCTCGATCAAACAGGCATCTCCAAGGACATAAATATTGTCATAGCCTTTGATTCGGCAATAGCCATCTGCCACGATGCGGTTGCCTTTACCAATGAGATCTTGATCAATACCTTCGGGAAACTCACCTTTGACACCGGCTGCCCATATCAGCGTGTCTGTCCTAAAAATGGTATCGGTATTGGTAGTAGCTATATTATTGTGATAATCTTTAACTTCTGTATTGACATATACAGTAACCCCCAGTTTTTCTAGGGCCTCGGTCGCTTTTACAGACGATTCTTCACTCATTGCAGAGAGGATGCGATCCGATGACTCGACAAGATGTATTTGGGTGAGACTCAAATCGAGATCGGGAAAATCTTTGGGAAGTATGATATTGTTTAGCTCTGCGAGCGCTCCGGCTAGTTCGACACCGGTAGGTCCTCCACCTACAATGACAATACGCATCAATGAGAGTTTGGCTTCTCTATCATTTGTGTTTAGCGCTTTTTCGTAATTACCTAAGAGTTTGGAACGTATATTGAGGCCGTCGGTAAGCGATTTCATGGTGAGCGCACTTTCTGCAACACTGTCAATACCAAAAAAGTTATTATCTGCCCCAGTGGCTATCACCAGCTTGTCATAAGGAAGCCTACCAATATCTGTTGTGATTAAGGCGTTTTTGGTATCAATTTGTTGAACAGAGGTTAAGCGGTAATGCGTGTTCTTTTTTTGACGCAAGACTTTTCTGATAGGGTAGGCTATAGAATCAGGTTCTAAGCCTGAAGAGGAAACTTGATACAATAAAGGTTGAAAGAGATGATAATTATTCTTGTCTAATAATACGAGCTGATATCTCGAAGTATCTACTCTTTTGGCTACCTGAAGGCCTGCAAATCCTGCACCTATGACAACGATACGAGGAAGATCGCTTGTGGGGATATTCATATTTTGAATTTGCTTTTAAAGATACGAAACACCTAAGGGTATGCAGATAAAATTTACGTTAAAGCCAAAATTTGATGTGATATAGGTATTCTTTATAAAAAAAGAGAGGCTCCGTAAGGAACCTCTCTCTACATTCGATAATGATGTTAGTTATAACACTATATCTTAGTTGTTTTGAGTAACAGTTGAACCGTTTCCGTTACCTAACTGAGTTACAGTACTCACGTGAGTCTGTCCAGTCTGAGATACGCTACTCATGTTAGAGTTACCATCTTGAAGCACAGTACTCATGTTAGAAAGACCGTCTTGTAATACAGTTGATCCGTTAGAATCTCCAAGCTGATCTACATCAGAGTTGTTTGTATCACCAATTTGATCTACGTCAGAGTTGTTCATGTCACCAGTTTGGTTTGTAGTACTCACGTTAGAGTTACCATCTTGAGATGTTGAAGCAACATTATCATCTCCAATAGAAGTATTTTGAGCATCGTTGAAATCTCCAAACTGCCCGATGTAAGCGTCATTTCTGTCACCTACCTGGTAGTTCCCAAAGAATCCTCCGTTAGCGTCATTGTTGTTACCAACTTGCTCGATAACTCCATTGTTGAAATCTCCGTACTGACCAGAACCAGAGTTGTTGTCATTACCTACAGAAGAGTTAGTAGCAGTGTTATCACTACCTTGTTGGTTGATACCCCAGATAAGAGAAATACCTCCACCTAAGTTACGATCTCCAATTTGCTCAGAACTTGCGAAGTTGTTATCTCCGGTTTGTGTAATCTTAAATTGGTTGTCTTCTCCATTTTGACGAAGGTTATCCATAGTGTTATCGTTTCCTACCTGATCAACATCGGCATTGTTACGATCACCAGTTTGGTAAACACCCCAGAAACCACCATTAGCAACGTTCCCGTTACCATCTTGGTTGATATCAGACTGGTTGTCTGTACCATCCTGACGCGTACCAGCGTTGTTGTCATCACCTACAGATTGTGTATCTGCGTTGTTGTTAGTACCAGTTTGATACGTACCCCAAATTAATGAAGAACCACCACCTAAGTTGCGGTTACCTTCTTGGTAAGTTGTGGCAGTGTTGTCTGTACCATTTTGGGTAGTTCTGTACTGGTTGTCATTACCAATTTGGTCTTTGTCAGAATCATTGGTAGTTCCATCCTGATCAACGATAGCAGTGTTACCGTCACCTAATTGATTCACGTCAGAATTGTTCATCAATCCAGTTTGGTCTACAGTAGAAGAGTTGCCATTACCAGTCTGTAATACAGCACTAGTGTTAGACTGAGCAAAAGCTACTGTCCCTGCGAAAAGTGCTGCTGCACATAAAAGCATTTTTTTCATAATAAAGAAAGTTTAAATTAATATAAAATGGTTAATAAATACATATTTGGCCTGACATTACACTTTGATGCTCTGTCAACATTGCATATCCCTATTGCTCGATAATAAGCACAACGGAAACGCAATTGGCAATAACTTAAAATGTGGGGGGAGGGATAAAAGGATTTGATTTCCTTTTATTTGATGTTGTAAATATACTAATTATTATTAGTTTTCAAAGGGGTAAATGCCCCTAAAGTATTGCAAACGTGTATGTTAAAACAGGTTTTCTTACATTTTTAACTAAAACTTCTGTAGCACTTTTCGCCAAAGCGTGGATTAAAAACAATTAGGCCTCGACGTACTACACAAATTCTAAGATATATTATGAAATTGTAAAATTCACAAATCATTTAATAATTGCTAATTATTTTTCTAATTCGTACACAACAGCCTGCCAGGGGTGTAATCTAAACTCTTTAAAGGTAAAATCGTCGAGTATCTTATCGTTAGAAATGAGTTTTTTAATCCTATTATAGGAAACATGTGCAGGTAAAACGTAATGAGCCACGATATCACTAAAATTTAGGAGTATCAATACTTGCTGTGAAGAAGAGGTACGCATATAGGCATATACCTGCTTATCATCAGGATTGAGGCATTCATAGGCTCCGTAAACTAAGGTGAGATTAGATTTTCTAAGCGCTACCACTTTCTTGAAGTATTCCAAAACCGAATGTTTGTCCTTTTCTTGCGTCGCTACATTTATGCCTTCCTTGTAATTTTGTGTTACCTTGATCCAAGGTGTGCCACTCGTAAAACCCGCGTGCTTTGAACTATCCCATTGCATAGGAGTACGAGCATTTTCTCTTGCTGCGTACTTTTCGTTTTCAATAAAGCCCTCGAGATCACCATTGCTGTTTTGCAGCAATTGATATCGGTTGATGGTATTGATATCTCTATAGGCATCTATATGATCAAAATAGGCGTTAGTCATACCAATTTCATCACCCTGATAAAAATAAGGTGTTCCGCGCATGGTAAGTAAAAATGTCTGCAAAAGTGTGGCACTGTTGCGCCAATGCGTGGGGTTATCATTGCCCCAGCGACTTACGGCACGCGGAAAATCGTGGTTAGCCAAAAATAAGCTGCCCCATCCCGCTTTCGCGAAAGCGGTATCCCAACTGGTGAATATTTTTTTAAACTCCGGTAGTGTCCAGGGATCTTCGCGCATGGTAAAAACCTCACCTGGTTTGCGGTCTAAAGACATGAGATCAAAATGAAAGAACATATCAATTTCCTGACGCTTTTGATCTACAAAATCTAATGCCTGATCAATAGAAATACCAGGACCTTCTCCTACGGTAAAGGCATCGTACTTAGAGACGACCTCTTTATTGAGCTCGTGAAGATAGGTGTGAATTTCTGGGCCATTGGCGTAATAGGCAATAAACTCATGTGGTTCTTGTGCATCAATCTCAGGATACGAAGTATCCTTACTTATAAAGGGTATAACATCCATCCTAAAACCATCTACACCTTTTTGAAACCAAAAGTGCATCATATCATAGATCTCTCGCCTTACTTCGGGGTTTTCCCATTTTAAATCGGGTTGCTTTACTGCAAAGTAGTGTAAATAATAGGCGTTAGTGGTTTTGTCATAGGCCCAGGCATTCTCGGCTACGTCAAAATAGCTCCAGCGTTTGGGCGGTGTGCCTTTTTCGGCTGGCCACCAATGAAAGTAATCACGGTACGGATTGCTTCTACCTTTTTTAGATTCTTGAAACCAATGATGCTCGTCACTACAATGATTGACCACCAAATCCATGATAAGACGTAAATTTCGGGCTTTCATACCTTCTAAAAGGGCATCAAAATCCTCCATAGTTCCAAAATCGTCCATGATTTTTCGGTAATCTCTGATGTCATAGCCATTATCGTCGTTGGGAGAGTCATACACCGGATTGAGCCATATAATATCAACTCCCAAACTGGCAATATAATCCAGTTTGTCTATGATCCCTTGGATATCTCCTATACCATCACCATTGGAATCTTTAAAACTCCTAGGGTAAATTTGATATACAATACCCTCTTTCCACCATCGTCGTTCACTTTGGTCTAGCTGCATAGATCTGATCAATTAGGATTTAGCGGTTAACTCTGCAATTTTGACAATGACTGCCACAGCTTTCATCATACTTTCTACAGGTACATATTCATAACGCCCATGAAAATTATGTCCGCCTGCAAATATATTGGGACAGGGCAGTCCCATAAAGGATAGTTGCGATCCATCCGTCCCTCCTCTAATAGGCTTAATTATCGGAGTGATATCTAAAGCTTTCATAGCTTCTTCGGCTATAGTTACTATATGCATTACAGGTTCAACCTTTTCTCTCATATTAAAATATTGGTCGGTAATCTCGACCCGTATCACTTCTTTCTCAAGCTGGGCATTAAGTTCATCGGCCAGGGCATGCATCATTTCCTTTCGTGCCTCAAAGTGCTCTCGATCGTGATCTCTGATAATATAGGATAAGGTTGTATGGTCTACAGAACCGTCGATTTGATGTAGATGAAAAAAGCCTTCTCTGTCTGAGGTATGCTCTGGGGTTTCTAGTCGTGGTAGACTATTGATATAGTCTGTCGCGATATACATGCTATTAACCATCTTACCTTTAGCATAACCCGGATGTACAATCTTACCTTCTATATGTACCTGGGCACCAGCGGCGTTAAAGTTTTCATATTCTAACTCGCCTAATTGACTACCATCCATAGTGTAAGCCCAGTCTGCGCCAAATTTTTGAACATCAAACTTGTGAGCACCACGTCCAATTTCTTCGTCAGGGGTAAAACCAACTCTAATTTTACCGTGAGGGATTTCGGGATGGGCTAGTAAATACCTCATCGCTTCCATAATTTCTGTAATACCTGCCTTGTCATCGGCTCCTAAGAGGGTGGTGCCATCGGTAGTTATTATGGTTTGGCCTATGTATTGTTTAAGCTCTTCAAAGTATTCTGGTGACAATACAATATCTTGATCGGCATTAAGAATAATATCACCACCATCGTAGTTTTCGATGATTTGTGGTGAAACATCTTTGCCTGTAAAATCTGGCGTGGTATCAAAGTGGGATATAAAACCAATGACAGGAACCTCATGCGAAACTGTTGCAGGTAAGGTGGCCATAACATAGGCGTTATCATCTATACTCACTTCTGTCATTCCCATGGCGGTTAATTGATCTGCCAAGAGTCTGGCAAGGTCCCATTGCTTGGCGGTACTTGGAGTAGTAGTGCTTTTGGGATCGCTCTCAGTGTCTATGGTTACATAACTTATAAATCGATCGATTAAGGCTTGTTTGTCAATCATGAGTTCTTGTTTTGTCTTTATGTGAAAATGCTTTAAAAGCTTCGTATACAGCTTGATGTAAGATATTGCTGTGGTCTAGCTCTTCCAAGTATTTGAAATGTGTTTTGATGTGTTGGTCTTGCTGCAAAATGCTGGTAAGGGCAAAGGCCGCGCTCTCCATAATAGGACCTTCTTTCCCAACACCGATAAAAACTTCTTTGGTGGTATCTATATTCGCTCTTTGTAGCGATAGTAGCGAATTATCATCCCACCATAAACTAGGACTTACAATAATATAGGTAGTAAATGTCTCTGGGTATTTCCATAGAATTTCGGTAGCCAATAAGCCTCCTAATGATTGGCCTATCAGTGTCTTTTTTTGAGTAACTCTGTAGCGATTTGCTATTAAAGGCTGCACTTCTTCTTTCATAAATTTTATAAAGGCCGCCGAGCCGCCAGTAGTAGGGAAATCGATCTTATCCTGAGCATTTTTGGTAGGGTAGGTGAAGTCGTGTTTACGGTCTATATTGGAAATACCTACTACAATAGATTCCTTGATAAGAGGAGCCCAAGGAAAGGTGGCAAAATGCACCAGACCAGTGATATGTAAAAAGTCTTCTTGCATACCGCCATCAAGTACATATATTACTGGATACCTTTTAGAGACCGAGTCTGTATAGGTTGTAGGGAGAAAGATATTGAGCTCGCGCTTTTGATTTAAATGCTGTGAAGAAACACGTATTTTTTGCCCCAAAACAAGGGGTTCGGTCTCTATCTCACTATGATCAGCAACCTGCGCAAATAAAACGCCTACACTTAATAGACAACCTAATAAAAAGGCGGTTTTTAGCATATGTCGAGTGTATAATTGAGCATTGAGATTATAATAGATTCTGTCTAATAGGGCAGGCTTATTTCTTCTGTTGACTCTCGCGGGTATATTCGCTTTCGCGAAAGCCAAATAGCTATCCTACATTTCTCTTCAAAATTAAGGCTTTTTCAGTTACTTTTGCATCCCAGAAACTCCTGGATATGTACAAAAGCTTAATTAGACCATTACTCTTCCAATTTGATCCTGAAAAAGTGCATTACTTCACCTTTGCATGGATCAAAAGATTGTATAAATGGGGCCTAGGAGATCTTATATCGCGTTGGGGCAAGCTCGAAGATCCAAGACTTAAGCGCGAAGTGTTTGGGCTTACCTTTAAAAATCCAGTAGGATTGGCCGCGGGTTTTGATAAGGATGCCAAACTCTACAACGAACTGGGGGCCATTGGTTTTGGTTTTATTGAGATAGGGACCCTTACACCAAAAGGCCAAAAGGGAAATCCCAAAAAACGTTTATTTAGATTGACCGAAGATCAAGGTTTAATAAATCGGATGGGGTTTAATAATCTCGGTGTTGCAGATGCCATTCCGAGACTGAAAGAAAATAAAGGTGTGCTCTTGGGAGGTAATATTGGCAAAAATACCGATACAGATCCGCAGCATTACACAGATGATTATTTAACCTGTTTTCACGCCTTGCATGCATATGTCGATTATTTTGTACTCAATGTAAGCTGTCCCAATGTGTCAAGTCATGCCAAGTTAAATGACAAAGATTATTTGGTCGAGCTCATTGAGGCTGTTCAACGAGCCAATCGGTCTTATGAGGTGCAAAGACCCATTGTTTTAAAAATTGCTCCCGATCTCAACGACATCCAACTGGATGAAATCATTGAATTGGTAAAAGAAACGAAGCTAGACGGGGTTATCGCGAGTAATACATCTACATCGCGCGAGGGCTTGCAAACCTCCCAAGCTCGATTAGACGAAATTGGTAATGGTGGTCTTAGCGGTAAACCAATAACCGATCGCTCAACACGAGTTATAAAATATCTTTCTGAAAACAGTCAAAAGGCATTTCCAATTATTGGAGTAGGAGGGATACACTCGGCACAAGATGCCTTAGATAAGCTTAATGCTGGAGCCACGCTGGTTCAACTCTATACAGGATTTATTTATGAAGGTCCTGGGCTTATAAAGGAGATTAACCGTGCTATTCTTAAGCAACAGTCCAACTAATTTATAGATATAAAAAAGCTTCGACAGGGGGAATTGTCGAAGCTTCTTTGAACTATCTTCCGCTTTGTAAATAGCGGGAAATAATTACAATATATTAACCAATTATATTATAGGTCTCTTAATACTCTGCTTACCGCATGAACGACACCGTTGGCTGCCTGTACATTGGTAACTACAATTGGGTTAGACCCTCCGTCAGGATCAATGACTGCTGGTGTACTGGCGTCAATGGTAATTTCTCCACCTCCTAAGGTAGTAACACTTGCACCGTCCAATCCTGGAAGATCTTCGGCGCGTACATTAGCGCCAGCAATTACGTGAAGTTCTAAAGTTGCAGCTAGTGTTGGAATAGGGATATCACCTAATCCAGTAGCGCCTAGGTCTGTCAACAAACTAGCAAAGGCATCATTGGTAGGAGCAAATACTGTAAATGGTGCTGGAGCTGTTCCGTTTGCTGTAGAAAGCGCATCAACATATCCAAAAGAAGCATCTGCAGTCAATGCAGCTACTAGTGTTTCAAAAGTACTATCGGCAGTTGCAAATGTAGTGATGGTAGGTAAGTCAATTACCGTGTCAACGACATGTACTACTCCGTTAGCAGCAACGATGTCTGCAATGGCAACATTTGATTGTCCGTTTAAAGTAACACCACCATCGGTGTCTACAAATAAACTCAAGTTGGCATCGGCTTCACCGTTAAATACAGCGGCAGTGTTTACATAACCTGTCTCTAAAGCAGTTGAAACTCCTACGGTACCAACAACAACGTGATTTGATAATACTTGGTTGATATCGTTACCAGCTGGGTTTGTAAATTCATCAAAAGCTTGATTTACTGGAGCAAATACGGTAAAATCTTGTGAAGTATCAGAAAGTAAATCTGTAAAGGTCTCGTTACCATTTGCCGTCAATGCACCTACTAAGTTAGATAATGCAGGGTTTGTGGTGGCAAAAGTCACGATGGTTGGTAAAGCAATAACAGAATTCACAGCGTGAATTACACCATTGTCTGTTTGAATATCTGCCGTCACAACAGATGATTGTCCGTTTATAGTTACACCTGCACTCGTATCAATATACATATCAATATTAGCACCTGATGATGGCTCTGTCGCTAAGTTTTTGACATAACCTGTCGTTAGGTCTGTAGATAAACGCTCTACATTTAATACGTGATTTAATAAGATTTGCGTCAAGGCATCCTCATCAACGTCTGCTAAAGGTGTTCCATTTAAAAAAGTGTCAAATGCTGCGTTATCTGGAGCAAATACTGTAAACGTACCGCTTCCAGCTAAGGTAGCATCAAGACCAGTTCTTTGTAAGGCGGCTAGTAATGAGGAGTAATTCTCATTGTCTGCGACAAAGTCTGCAATAGTGTTGCTTCCATCTGGATCAATAATGTTTCCATTATCGTCGTCGTCACTACACGAAACCAGACCGAAAAGCGTTATAGCAATCAATGCTATCTTTGTAATTGAAAAAAATCTTTTCATAGTAATAGGATTTAAGTTTTTGTTTAACGTAAAAGTAATGGTATTAAACAGAATAAATATTAATGTTAAGTTAAAATGATACGACTCTCTTTTTTTTCGCTAATATTTAGCATCGTTTGCGTCAATTTTATAAGCGCTCAAGACTACAATCAAACCGATGAGCAGGGTAAACGTCACGGCCCTTGGAAAAAATACTACCAAGGAAGCCAGCAGTTGCGCTACACTGGCACGTTTGATCACGGAAAAGAGATTGGTACTTTTTCATTTTATAGTCCTGAGAGTAAAGATCAAGCCATCGCAACTAAAACATATACGCCGGGAAGCGCTCTTATAGATGTCACTTACTATACTAATGATGGAAAAATTATTTCCAAAGGGCAAATGGAAGGACGTCAAAAAGTGGGTATCTGGACGTACTACCACCCAGACGGAAAAACCATTATGACCTTAGAGCAGTACAAGGCTGGCGTTTTAGAAGGAGAGCGCAAAGTATTTTTTTCCAATTCGCAGCTGGCACAACGTCAAAGCTATAAGAACGGTAAAGAAGAAGGATTGGACGAGCATTTTGCCGAAAATGGAAGGCGTTTAAAAGTATTTAACTTCAAACAGGGTAGGTTGGAAGGACCTTCAAAAATTTGGGACGTTGATGGGATACTTTTGGTAGAAGGCCAATACAGGGATAATAAAAAACACGGTATCTGGAAGTATTACAAGAATGGTAAACTCGAAAAAGAGTTGCGCTTTCCTCAAAATAAAATAGGGGTCAGTCATTAAGCCTAGCTATGGTCTCACTAATTTAATTACGTAATTTTGCACTTTCTAATAGAGGTGGGGTAACCGCTTTCGCGAAAGCAAACCCAAAAAAGTCACCTTCAATATTAAAGACAGTACATTTAAAAATCATAAAGAGACAAATGAAAACCGTTGTAGTAGGTCTTAGTGGAGGAGTAGATAGTAGTGTGAGCGCATATCTTTTAAAAGAGCAGGGTTATCATGTAATTGGGCTTTTTATGAAGAACTGGCATGATGATACGGTGACCATTTCTGATGAATGTCCTTGGCTCGATGATAGTAATGATGCCATGTTGGTAGCCGAAAAATTAGGCATACCCTTCCAGACGGTTGATCTGAGTGACCAATACAAGGAGCGTATAGTCAACTATATGTTTAGAGAATATGAGATGGGGCGCACGCCCAATCCTGATGTTTTGTGTAATCGGGAGATCAAATTTGATGTCTTTATGAAAATTGCACTTTCACTTGGTGCCGATTTTGTTGCAACTGGACACTATTGTCAAAAGACAAGCGTCAAAATAGATGGTCAAGAATTCTTTCAATTGCGCGCTGGTGCCGATATGAATAAGGATCAATCGTATTTTTTGTGTCAACTTTCTCAAAAGCAATTGGCCAAAACACTCTTTCCTGTTGGACATTTGCAAAAAAGCGAAGTACGTCAAATTGCAGCAGATCAAGATTTGGTAACCGCTGGAAAAAAGGATTCTCAAGGGCTCTGTTTTATTGGGAAGGTGCGTTTGCCTGAATTTTTGCAACAACAACTCAAACCCAAACAAGGACCTATCATCGAAATTCCTAAAAGTGTAGTTCCCGTTTTGGCTTCTTACGACGATGAGGCTACTCACCTGGTGGCCTTAGATGCCGTAGCAGATTCAGAATTGGCATTGCTCGCTGCTAAACCTCAATATAAGCCAGAAGACGGAGTGGTTGTAGGGCAACATCAGGGGGCTCATTATTTTACCAAAGGACAACGTAAAGGTTTACATGTAGGAGGAACGGCAGAACCCTTATTTGTAATCGAT
>CAZJWI010000216.1:0-15712 GCA_964549485.1 uncultured Flavobacteriaceae bacterium | reverse complement strand
GGATTAAATTGCTTCCACATTGAAGCCTGTACAAATCCAGCCACATACATAGGTAGAGCGTAAAGTATAATCCCTAAAGTACCTACCCAAAAGTGTACATTGGCTAACTTGGTAGACCACAATCGTGTTTTAAACAGTTTTGGAATCAACCAATAAATCATACCAAAGGTTAAGAAACCGTTCCAGGCTAGTGCGCCTACGTGAACATGAGCAATAACCCAATCACTAAAGTGCGCGATAGCATTCACATTTTTGAGCGAAAGCATCGGGCCTTCAAAGGTGGCCATCCCATAACCAGTGATGGCTACCACCATAAATTTCAAGACAGGGTCTGTGCGTACTTTATCCCAGGCACCGCGTAGGGTAAGTAATCCGTTTATCATTCCACCCCACGAGGGTGCTATAAGCATAACCGAGAAGGCAACTCCTAAGTTTTGCGCCCAATCTGGTAAAGCTGAATACAACAAGTGATGCGGTCCTGCCCAGATATAAATAAAAATCAATGACCAAAAGTGTACAATAGACAGACGGTACGAATAAACAGGTCTGTTTGCCGCTTTTGGCACAAAGTAATACATCAATCCAAGAAATGGCGTGGTCAAGAAAAAAGCAACCGCATTGTGTCCATACCACCATTGTACTAAGGCATCCTGAACACCGGCATAAGCCGAATAACTCTTTAAGGCGCTAATGGGAAGCTCCATACTATTTACAATGTGAAGCACCGCAACAGTGACAAAAGTGCCCAAATAAAACCAGATTGCTACATAGAGATGACGTTGACGTCTTTTTAATATAGTTCCGATCAAATTGGCTCCAAAGGCTACCCAAATTAGAGCGATAGCAATGTCAAAAGGCCATTCGAGTTCTGCGTATTCTTTGGAAGTGGTAAAACCTAAAGGTAGGGTTATGGCTGCCCCTACAATGATGGCTTGCCAACCCCAAAAGTTGAGATTACTCAGCCAATCTTTCCACATACGAGCCTTGAGCAGGCGCTGGGTCGAATAATAGACTCCAGCAAATATCGCATTACCTACAAAGGCAAAAATAACGGCATTGGTGTGTAGCGGACGTAAGCGTCCAAAACTTAGCCAGGAAATGCCGTCTGTAAGATTGGGAAACAAAAACATGAATGCAAGCAATAAACCGACACTCATTCCAATAATGCCCCAAAACAAGGTGGCGACGATAAATTTCCGAACAATTTTGTTGTCGTAATAGAATTGTTGTATTTCCATAGTTAATTGGATTGATCTTTTATGATGATGGATTTTTGTGATGTAGTCTTTGTAGCGGTATTGGACTTTTCTTTGACAATTTCGTCTTCAAATAGCATACGTATCGAAGGCGTATAAGTATCGTCATATTGCCCCTTGCCTACCGATATTAAAAAGGCGACAAAAAAGACAATGGCAACGATAACACTAATACAAAGAAGGATGTAAATGATCTCCATAAGGCTTGTAAATCTGAGGTAAAACTAGGGTGATAGTTTTAGCATACATATGACTTTTGTCAGCTTTTAATTGTTTCTTTTTTGGGGTGATAACCTCTGTTTTCTATCTAGCTTTTTACCAATGAGATAGGTTAAAAAAGTGGTAAAAACCACGATGCTAATAGAGCTTAATGGCATAAGAATAGCGGCAACTACAGGCTTTAAATGTCCGCTTATCGCGAAAGCAAGCCCTACCAGGTTATAACACAATGAAAAAATAAAGGCGTATTTGATAATCTGTATGCCTTTTCGCGCAAGCGTACCCATCATTGAGACAGCATTAAAACGACTAGCGTCCAAAATGATATCACAAGCTGGTGAAAAAACATTAATATTTTCTGACAAAACCACACCTACATCGCTTTGCGCAAGGGCTCCAGCATCATTTAACCCATCACCTATCATCATTACCTTGCGGCCTTCTTCTTGTAATTTCTTAATAAATCCTAGCTTGTTTGCCGGGGTCTGATTAAAATAAAGCCCGGTCTTCAAGGGTAGTTGTGCGCTCAAAAAGTGTTTTTCGCTATCGTTGTCACCAGAGAGCACGAAGAGATCATGATCCTGACTAAGCTGGTTAAACAGCTCGCGCATTCCCTTTCTGTATTCATTCTTAAAGACAAAGCGGCCCTTATAATCCTGGTTGGCACTCACGTGAACTGCCGTTTGATCAAGGCTAGAAAAACCTTGTTCTTGTCGCTGGTCCTGAGTCCAGGGCCTAGTGTGCTTTGGGCTAACATAACCCAAGGAGCCAGCCATTACCTTATCTTTCCCACTTCTGCCTTGTACGCCCTCGCCTATAGCTTCCTGAAAATCGTCAAGTGTTCTGATTTGATGATCTTTGAGCCAGGTATACAATTGCCTGCTCAATGGATGGCTAGATGAGCGCAAGGTCGAAGTAAGTATCGATTTTTCTTCCTCAGTCAAATCAATACCTTCATAACGAATCGTATTTTTTGCGGTAGTGGTGAGTGTTCCCGTTTTATCAAAAACTATAGTATCAATCGTAGCCAGCTGCTCGATCACCTTTGTGTTTTTTATATAACATTGCTGTTTTCCAAATATTCGCAAAAGATTACCCAAAGTAAAAGGAGCTGCCAGCGCGATGGCACAAGGACAGGCTACAATGAGTACGGCTGTAAATACATTTAGGGCCATACTCGCGTCATACCACAACCAAAAGAATCCAGAAAGTCCAGCTATTGTTAAAATGGCTATAGTAAAGCGTTTACTAATCTGATCGGTGAGCGTTTCAAAAAAGGCTTGTTTATTTTTGTCAAAAATCTCGTTAGACCATAGACGCGTCAAATAACTCTGATCTAGTGCCTTGCTAACCACCAATTGTAGTGGGCCAGCTTGTTGCCTGCCTCCAGCAAAAATTTTATCACCCACTTGCTTGACCACAGGCACGGCTTCTCCAGTTACAAAACTATAATCGATAAGAGCATGCCCGCTTTCTAAAACAGCATCTACAGGAATTAATTCCTGATTGCGTATCAAAATGCGATCGCCCGGACGTAATTCGTTAACCGCGATTTGCTCTTCGAGCTCTGTAATATTTGCAGTGGGCTTTGCTTGCGTTTTAGTCAATCGCGTTACTGCTAATGGGAAATAGGATTTATAGTCACGCTCAAAAGATAAAAAAGCATAGGTCTTTTGTTGAAAAAACGTACCTAGTAATAGAAAAAATACCAGGCCGCTAAGACTATCAAAAAAACCTGTACCCAAATCAAAGATGATTTCTATAGATGAGCGTATAAAGAGTACGGCGATTCCCAGGGCAATAGGTACATCGATGGTGAGAATCTTAGAACGCAGACCTTTATAGGCGGCTCTAAAATAATGACTGCCAGAATAAAACACCACTGGCAGTGAGAAGGCAAACATAAGCCATCTAAAAACTGTTTTATAACGATCCAACCAATACTCGCTCACTTCAAAATACTCTGGGAATGATAAAAACATAATATTTCCAAAGGCAAAGCCAGCCACTCCTATTTTATAAATGAGGCTACGATCTTTTTTGGATATCTTTTCAGTCCCTTCTTCTAGAGATATATGCGGCTGATACCCAATGTTACATAATAAACAAACCAACTCGTAAAGCGTGAGCGCTTCAGGGTCATAGGTAACTCTTATCTCTTTTTTTGGAAAATCTACCTGAGAATTACGAACTCCTGCATGCAGTTTGGATAGGTTTTCCAAAATCCAAATACAAGAACTACAATGAATTGCGGGAATAGATAAGGTAATACTTTGTATGCCTTGCTCATCAAAATCGAGTAATCGAGTAACGATGTCTGGATTTTTTAAATAATCAAAGCTATGTGCAATACCCTCAGGATTAACACCCGGAGAAGCTTCTATATCATAATAATTGGTAAGATCATGTTCAGACAGTATCTCATAGACCATCTTGCAACCTTGGCAACAAAAGACTTTTTGGTCTATGGTAATAGCAGCGGTTCCGCATAGAGCTCCGCAGTGATAACAGTCATTCATAAGTATTGATTAAATGAATGTCACAAAGATGCACTACCTCCCCTGGGCAAACTATGACTATTGTCAGCTTGGAGACCTCTTTGAGAGACAAAAAGCAAAATGTTCATTCTAGGAAGTTGCTATTGTATTTAAGGCATTAGGCGCCATGAGATTTCTATCCCAGCCACTAAGATTGTCTATGGTAGCAGTTGCTATATTTGTTAGAGCCTCTTGTGTCGCATAGGCCTGATGTGGGGTTAATACCACCTTGGGATGTTTTAATAAGGCTTGCAGTATGGCATCTTCTGGAGGCGCATCTGATAGATTATATGAGAAAACCCCTTTCTCATTTTCGTACACGTCTGTGGCATAGCCGCCCAAAAGATTTTGGTCTAGTGATTCCAAAAGAGAAGTGGTTTGAACAATCCCTCCCCTGGCTACATTAACGATAATGGTAGTTTTTGCCATTTTTTTAAGGCTATCAGAATTGATAAGATGATGCGTCTCACCTGATAATGGAAGGCTCAAAATAATGATATCACTGTTGCTGCACAAGGCATCAAAGGACGTATAAGTAAGATCATAGGCACTTTTGAGATAGGCATTCTCTTCTGGATCTACAGCCGTTAGTGAGCATCCAAAGCCATGCATTATTCTTGCAATGACTGCTCCAATTTTACCCGTACCAACAATACCGACCTTTTTCTTAATCAAATCCTGCCCCACCAGACGATCTAAGGTGTAATCGTGATCTCGCATCTGATTATGAGCCAATACAATTTTTCTATTCACAGCTTGCAATAAGCCTACTGCGTGCTCTGCTATGGCATGCGGTGAGTATTTTGGCGCATTAGCGATTTGTATGCCCAAGCTCGTCGCCTTTCTAATATTTACATTGTCATAGCCCGCAGAGCGCAAGGTGATATAGCGCACACCAAAATCATATAGTTTTTCCAAAATATTGGCAGAGGCATCATCGGCAGAGAATATGGATATCGCTTCAAATCCTACAGCTTTATTAGCCGAGTGCGTGTGCAATCGGTCTGCTATAAAGTGAAGTTCACTCAAGCCATCATTGGCTTTTTTGAGAAAAGGAATTTCAAATTTCTTGGCCGAATATACTAAGGTTTTCATAGTGCAGAAGCTGTAGCATATATCAATAGATTTTGTTCTTCTAGTGCCCAGATAAGCAAGGCGATATAATCCTTGATCGCTTTACGCGTGTTACCTGGTTCGGTAATATCGATACTACCTTTCCAGATAATCTCCCGATCTTTTGTGGGACAAATACAATACAAGGCGGTTTCGGCATGATAGACTGTATAGCTTTCTAAATATTCATCTTCTGTATAGATCCCCTGACTCGAACTGTAGTCGTCTTCAAAATTGTTAAAAGTTCTATCAAAATTTTTATAAGCCTGAATGAGATTGACCTTGTCTTCGGCACTCACAATTTTAGAAACCAAAATAGCATCAAAACCCTCGGTAAGCATAGCATTTTCTAAGACATCCAGCTCTTCTAATGTGCGGGGACGTTGAGTGAATTGTTCTGAAAAAAAGGCGTCACTCACTACGGCATTTACGCCTTCATCTCGTAGAGAGGCAGCAAGTTTTTTTTCAAAAAGTCTTCGATTGTCCAGATCATTGGTCATGGCCAGAACCAAAACCTTTTCTGCCATAAATAGATCGATATCTGGATTTTTCCAATTTTCGACAAGTTCGCTAGTGGTACAACCCAACAAGGTGAAAGTAAGTACTACAATAAAATAACGGGTAGGTAGATTCATAAGAATTTATTTGGGTGAGGTATTTTGTTTACGGCTTTTGTAAAAGGATCTGAGTATTTCAAAGACCTTGTATTTGAGCTTTCTATACTCGGTATTAAATGTTTCAAATTTTAAAGACAATAACAGATGTTGATCTTTGAAGGCCTTTTCTTTTTGTAATTCATTGATACCGTCTACAAGGACGGCTAAGGCATTGCGATGAGTTTTAAATAGGCTTGTTAAGGTGCTCACCTCTTTTTTGTTTTCGGATAGCTGGGTTATTAGATCTGTCACTTTTTTTAAGAGAGCTGCATCTTTTATTTGAGGTTTGACCTGATGAAGTAATTCATATAGAAAGTCGTGTTCGTGGGTAATAAAATCTAAGGTAGACTGCCACTGTAGGGTAGTCTGATGGATCTCTTCAGGAGTGAACCATTCGAGATATTTAAATTTATAATTCTTGGTATACATAATCAACTCTTTCCAAAGCGTGCTGTGTTGACCCTCAAGGTCACTGTATTTAATGATTTAAAAATAAGCTGTCTCCCTTGTAGAAACTATGATATTGGTCAGCTTAGCACTCAGGCATAAAAGGAAAATTGCTGGTAAGGGTTAGGGACGGTAACAGGCCATTTTTTTAGGTGTTCTAGCTTAACGCGAAAGGCATCACAGCTAGCAGCCTCTCCATGGGTAAGAAAAACTTGTTCGGGAATATTTCTAATATCGGCAAGCCAATCTAATAATTCGTGTTGATCGGCGTGAGCCGAAAGCCCATCAAGGGTATGTACCACTGCCTTTACTGGAAAATATTTGCCGTGAATCTTTAATTCATGAACCCCATCTTGCAATTGTCGGCCTCGTGTTCCTTGTGCCTGATAACCCACAAGAAGTACGTGAGTGTCCGGATGATCTACATACTGTTTGAGATAGGTCAATACGCGACCTCCAGTAACCATGCCACTACCCGCAATCACTATTTTGGGGTTGGGTTTGTCAATTACCTCCCAGGTTTCTTTGTAAGAGGTGACCATGTGTATATGATTACACATAGCCTGATATTCTTTTGATGTTAATTTATACCATTTCTTAAATCGCTCAAATAAAGCCAAAACATTAGCTCCCATAGGGCTATCCACATAAATAGGCACATATGGCAATTGACGGTCAATATAGCCTTTCCAAAGAATATACATCAAGGTTTGTAGGCGTTCTACCGCAAAACTTGGGATGATAAGCGCTCCACGTTTATGAATAATTTTCTGAAGATATTTTTGAAGGATTTGGGGTATATCTACCCTATCGTGAAGTCTATCACCATAGGTGCTTTCTAAAAAAAGCACATCGGCCCATCGAGGTTTGAGCGGAGGGTTGAGCAGGTAATCTTTAGGTCTTCCCACATCGCCAGAAAAGACGAATCGCTTCCCATTGATGTCTAATTCGATATAGCATGCTCCTAAGATGTGCCCTACAGGATTAAACCGAACAGATAAATATGTTTGTAACTGTATCCATTCTTGATACTGAACGGGGCTAAATAAGGCCATACACTGCTGTGCTGTTTTCACGGTATAGTAGGGCTTTGCAGGCTGATGCCTAGAATAGCCCTCTTCATTAGCGCGTATGGCATCTTCTTCATGAATTCTGGCGCTGTCTTCTAAAATAATTTTAGCAATAGCCAATGTGGGCGCTGTCGCCAAGATTTTTCCTCTAAAGCCTTGAGCAAATAGCCTCGGAAGATACCCTACATGATCCAAGTGTCCGTGAGTTAGCAAAACCATATCAAGCGAAGGAACATCTATTGCGAGGTCGTCCCAGTTTTCTTCTCTCAAGCTTTTTAAGCCTTGAAAAACGCCGCAATCTATAAGTATGCGGCTATCTCCTACCTCGAGATAATATTTTGATCCAGTCACTGTTTTTGCCGCACCCAAAATTTGAATGTCAACCTGATAGCTATGATGCGTCTTTTCCATTACATATCATATTAATCTCACTGATAATACGCGCTTTACGTTCTAAACCTATCCCTAAATGGTCTAGGTAAAAACTGTCTCCAATTAATTGTCTACACAAGACAATATCCCGACTTAGCAAAAAATCCTTTTCACGTTGTGTCAATAGTGTAGTAACAGTAATGGGGTATAACCCTAAGCTGTCAATTCTGTCTTTGAGGCCATGATTTGCCGGATAATCCCAACTAAGCAGGTATAATTGAGCACATCTACCGTATTGCATGGCGTCTTTGGTAAAACGGGTGTTGGTCACCACCCAACCTTAGGTAGTGGTCTTTTTATTCTGAGCGGCAATAATATCGCGATATCTAGAATGAATATATAAAGGGATTTTGACATCACATTTCTTGCCTTTATCGTTGTGAAATTTACACTCGATATAGGCAGTAGTATGGGCTATTTTTGCAATAATATCCACCTCGTGATCTACACAGCGTCCCATGACCATTTGCCCTACTGCTGTAGTATAATCTGAGGCTTTTAATATGGCTGCGACAAAACGTTCAAACGGAAATCCAGTAGGTCCGAGCTCGTATATGGCTTTTTTTAATTTATACTTTGAGGCATATGCTGATTTTTTTTGCTTTAGCAGCGAAAAGGCCCTATCGTAAATTTCGGCGGTTGAAATACCAGAGTACAATTCGGTTTCTATACGTGCTATAATCTGTTGAATCTCTTTTGATGAAGCCCCCGAATAGGCTAAAGAAGTACGCAATTTATCTATCGAAAAATCAACCGCTTGCCCAGAGGCTTTAAACACACGAATGGGTGGCCTTTTCATCAATGATTTTCTTTAAAATAATCGCGTACCAAGGCTTTTATTTGATTTTCTGTCATACTATCGGCCTTTTGTAAGGTGACTACCTTATTTGATAGTTCTTTATGATGTGCTTTGAGTTCTTTGGCAAACATATGAGCAGCTTCGGCTGGTCCAAATAACGCCAGTTGATCAACCTTGTCTAAAGCCTCAATGATTTTGGTGAAGTAGGCTTTTAATTGCTGTTACTCATGCGCTAAGTATTTGCTGTCATGCACCACATCCTGAGGACCACCTTTAAAACGCGTACCAGAACCACCGCCTATATGATAACTATCTACCTCCGAATCAATACTTCGTAACAGCGTATCATCCGATAACAATTGAACGATATGCGCTTTGCGTTTGTCCATCCATATTCCTACATTCTTCATATCCTTATTATTTAATTTCTCAAATCGTGTAAAGCCAGAACTGGCACCCTTGCATACATCCCTATTTTCTTAACCATAGGATTGGAAAACACACTGTCAAAAAGGAAATGTTTCTTATTGATAAAGGCGATCATATCACTGTTTCTACTCTCGACAAAGTGTTGTACACCCTCTGATGGATCACTGCCGCTTAATCTGTGAAAGCTATGGGACACCTTTTCAAAACAGGAGGACAGCAATGCCTTATTATTGAGCTGTAATTCTGACAACATATCGCTTTGATCGATGTGTACTACGGCGATATTCGCATCTTTTAATTGGGCAATGTCTATCAGATACTGTAATTCGCGACGTTTGAAATGGGTTTTGTAACTCGTTGGAAAAACAATTTCATTGAGTACCGCAAATCGCGCTTCTAGTGGGACACCCATAACGGGACAGTTTCGGAGTTTTTCCATGATCGTGGTGGTATTACTCCCAAAGGCTAGTTCTCGGGCATTAGTGCGGCCCTTGGTTCCCATAATAACCATATCGATATCCTGTTTTTCTACAATATCCTTTAGTCCAGATAAAAGCTCCTTATTTTGAGATAGAGTGACAAAACTGTGTTTATGATTATTGTTTCTAAAGGATAACATTTGCAAAACCTTCTCAAGCCCATCGCTCGATGCTTTCTTAGCCTCTTCTAGGGCCTTATCGGCGTAAGATGGTAATAGCATGCCATCTAAAGCTATACCCTTAATTTCATAAGTGTTAAGAATATAAAACCTCACTTCTTTTTCTTTAAAGAGATCGGCAGCATAGGTAATAGCATTCCATGCATTCTTTGAAAAATCTGTAGGCAAAACTATTTTGAGCTCCATAATCAAGTTTTTATCAGGTATAGATCTTTAAGTACTGTTTTATTCATCCTTTAATACCAACAATGGTATCTCAGAATGAAAGCCTAAATTCTCTACAACATCCTCTTGAAATAAACGTTGGAGAAAACTTTTTTTGTGATGGGTTAATACGAGCAAATCGGCCGATGTTTTTTTGATAAAATCATCCAAAACCGTTTCTTTCTTAGACGCATTTTCTAGCCAATGCATGGTTGATTCTATTTCGCCCAAGGCTGCTTTCAGGGCTTTATATTGAGATTCTATATGCGATTCGGGCTGCTTTTGTTCGTATATGTGGGTAATTTTTAAAGCGGGATGATGCAAGCGCATAAGTTCTTTGAGCAAATGCAGACCATTATGTGCCATAGGTTTTTTAAAATCTGTAGCAAACACAATGGTTTTGGGAGGTTGTATGTGGGCTTGCTGAGGGATGGCAAAAACAGGAGCTTTTTGTATTTTTTTAATGAGACGTACTGTCTGACTACCCATAAAGACTTCTTGTAAACCAGTGGCGCCCTTGGTTCCCATAACCACAAAATCGATTCGTTCGTCTTTGACCAGCTTATTGATAAAGCGATCTAAGGGCAATCCTGTCATTAGTGTTTCAAAGCTAATATCGATACCCTTAGTATCAGCCTGTATATTTTTTTTAAGGGTAGCAAACGATTTGGAAACGCGTTTTTCCACTTCTTGATAAAGATCATCACTCTTACCAATATCAATCCGGCTAGTCGATCTTGAAAATTCATCTTCAAAAGAATGAATGAGTACAATCGATGCCCTATCAGAGGCAAAGAGTTGCGTAGCGTACAACAAGGCATTGTAGGCATTATCTGAAAAATCTGTAGGTACTGCTATTCGTTTCATAAACTAAAATTTGTACTTAAAACTAGCAGCTACTCCCCTATTAAACTATGATATTAATCAGCAAGTGCAGGAAGAATCAACAAAGGCACTTTTGTATGATAAGCCATCTTTTTAATAACAGGCTCTCTTACCAATTCTTCGAAAAAACTTCTTGGGTAGCGAATCATAGCCAGTACATCGATCTCAAGTTCTTCATTAAACATCTTTAGGGCCGTTTCTATACTATTGAAATGCGGAATAACGTGGAGACGGTAATTAATAGCAGTTAGCATGCTTTCTAAATTAGATAGATTTTGCTCTTGAGTCTCTGTAAGCAAAGGATCATAATACACCTCAATAATACGCAATGATGCTTGCCACAGAGATAAAATATCCAGCATAGGGGCTAATTCTTCTTTGGTATAAGGTCTGGTAAAATTTGTAGCAAATGCAATTTTTTTGGGATTGGTATATTTGGCTTGATCAGGAATCACTAGTATAGGAATATGGGGCATCTCTTTAACGACACTATAAGTGTTGCTGCCTAGAATGAGCTCCTTTAAACCCGTAGCTCCTTTAGATCCCATGACCATCAGATCAAACTCTGACATAGAAAGTGTCTGTAACGCCTCCAAAAGGGTTCCTGGGGCGGTTTGACTTACAAAGGTATGACGGTTATTATCGGTGTACTGGGTGATCTGAGACAGGCTTGCTTTTAATTGCGCCTTGGCCCTGTCTTTTTCCAACTGGTAATACTGGCCAACGCGATGAGGGCTTTTGCCAAGTAATTGTAAAGGACTGGGTTGATAAGCGTGAAACAATGTAAAACGTACGGGTTCCGTTTCAAACAAACGTTGCGCATAGCGCAAGGCATGATTGGCATTTTCTGAAAAATCGGTAGGAAGAAGTATGTTTTTCATCTCATTGATTTTTTAAAGAGGGTATGACCAAAAAGGGTTGGGTAATATGATGAACAAGGGTATTGATCACTGGTGTAAAAAGAAGGTTTTCAAAAAAACTATGTTTATTGTGAATCATCACCAGTAAATCAATAGTATGTTTACTGTCATAATCTTTTAAAGCTTCGAGCACATCCATACCATCACTTTGTTGAAACAGATGAGCACTAGATTTAAAATACACATCAAGGGCTGTTTTGGTTTGAAGTTGTTGCTGGTCTAACTCGAGACCGTAATACGCATTTAAAAAAACCAATCGCGAACTGTGTTTTTGACAAATATCTCTCACCACAGCAATTCCTTTATTCTCTAAAGACAGATTATAATCTGTTGCAAAAACAATTTCTTTGGGTGCTGTACAACTGGATTGAGCCGGAACACATAACACAGGTACACTAGCATTTTTGATAGTGTGCATAGTTTGAGACCCTAGAAAGATTTCTTTTAAACCTGAGGCACCCTTGGTACCCATAACAATAAAGTCAATACTGTACTTCTCTACCATCTCCTTGATCTCCTGTACTAATAAATTGTAGGAAGCCAATTTGACAAAATGATGATCCTTATCGGCATACCATTCTTTTACGGTATCAATTTCGCGTTGTAGTTTTTTTTCAGAACGCTCTTTATATACTTCTCCCAGGCCCTGTTGAATCGTAGCATGTGAGTCGTATACTGTGGTCGCATAGATGGAAGCCGGCGTAAAGGTGTTTAAGACATAAAATGTACACACCTCATGTTTCATAAGATAAACGGCATATGCGAGCGCTTTTTGCGCATTCTCCGAAAAATCTGTAGGTATAAGTATATGTTTCATTGTACTGTGGTTTAACGTGCCAGGTTTTGTAGCACTAATAATGGAATCTCGGTGTGTAAACAAATGGGATCTAAATTGGATGAATTGAGCAACTCTTCCATATAAGAATGATGCGTATTGACCATGACCATCATTTCTATGCCTTCGGCCTTGATATAAGCATTTACTTTTTCGACTATAGGCCCTTCTTCACGTCTTATAAATTGGAGGCTGTTTTCGCGAAAGCTATAAGACAAAAGCGCCTTATTGTCTTCTTGACGTAGAGACAATCGCTCGTAGTTGGACAAGTACAACATATGTATCGTGGCTCTATAACTCTTGGCCAAACAAGAAAGTAGTTTCAATTCGCGCTTGCGATAAGGCAACATATAATTGGTAGGAAAAAGAATATTGCTGGGGCGCTCATAGGAGTATACTGCCGGAATGGCGAGGACTGGACACTTGACGTATTTGATCACTTGAAGCGTCTGGCTGCCGTATGTAAGTTGTTTATTATCAGATTTACCCTTGGTGCCCATAACGATCAAATCGATATTTTCTTCTTCAACCAAATCGTGAATCTCATCTAGCAAATAGCCAAAGACGGGTAAATTTTCAAAACTGTGATTGGGAGCTGGAAAATACTCTTTTATCCTGGCCAATATTTCATCCAAAGCCTCATCGGCACGATCGTGATGTTGTTGTTTATATTGCTGCAATAATGCGCTACTAGTCACCTGCTCATGGGCATAGACTTCTTCTGCATAGGTATGTAGCAGGTAAAAAATACATTTTTCGTATTTGAAATATTGAATCGCCGCCTTTAAGGCATTCCAGGAATTTTCAGAAAAATCAACAGGAGCAATTATTTTTCTCATAGTGCAATAAATTGAGTATTGAATAAGATAAAACTACCCAAGTCATTGCTGTCAAACTATGATTAATGTCAATACGTTCTATTCGTGAACAATTAAAAAAGGTACTTTCTTGTGATAATCGATAGTCGCGTCTAAAGACGGTGAAAACAACAAACTTTCTGAGAAATTCATATTCTTAGCAAAAAGTATGACGAGTTCTACGCTTTGTACATTGATAAAAAACTGTAAAGCCTCATCCATAGTTTTATTGATCACAAAATGAAAACTGTGACTAATGGATTCAAAGGCATCCTGTAAGAATAGTTTATTTTGAGCTTGTCGCTCATTGATCACCCCGTCTTTTTTAGACAGGTTGAGAATGTTTAAACGAGCCTCATTGGCTGTGACCACCTCTTTAATGGCCGTTACCGCCTGTGCGTTATGTCTAAAATTAAAATCTGTGACTAAGGCCATTTGCTGTGGTATTTGACATTGCACCTCACTAGGAACGATAAGTACAGGACATTTGATTCTAGTGAGAACCTCTCTGGTATAACTTCCCAAAACACTATCCTGAAACACATTGGGCTGATGCGTACTCATGGCTATCAAATCAATATCATACTCACTTACAGCCGATCTTACAGCTGTTATGAAGTTTTCTTGGCTTTCCAGCGAAAGAATATGTTGATCAGCACGCGCTATTTGCTTTGCTCTATCTACCCAAGTTGCTAACTGCTGATGTGCCGCCAGGTTTTTGTGTATAACAAGATCGTCATTTGATTCATTAGATGACGCTTCTAGGGCTCCTACATGAAGTAAATAAAAGCTGGTATCGCTTTGGCGAAAATGTTGAATTGCACAATTAAGTGTGTTCCAACAACGCGCTGTAAAATCTACAGGGATGAGTATTTGTTTCATTGTCCTCGTACTAGAAAGACAAATATATTTTTATTGATTTGGGCCAACTATGACATTTGTCAATATTCACTACTCTACCTGAGCCAAACCGTCAAGATCTTTAATTTTGATATTTCGGCCCTCGATTTCTATAAGCCCTTTCTTTTTAAATCCAGAAAGTGTTCTGATTAGACTTTCGGTGGCTATACCTGCAACACTGGCCAAATCATTCCGCGAAATTTTAATTCCCTCTTCTGGTTTTTTATTGAGAACTTCGACAAACTGCAATATGGTTTGAGCGGTTTTTTTACGCACCGAACTATAAGCCATTTGTAATAATTGTTCTTTTATCTCGCTCAAATTGTCGGTAAGCATTTCCATCAATTCTAAAGAGACTTTTTGACTTTTTTCTAGAAGTGCTTTTAAATCCTGTTTGTATATACCTGCCAATTCACAATCTTCAATCACAGTAGCAGATTCTTGATATGGCACATTGTCAATAAAAGAAGTAAAACCTAAAAAGTCATCGGCTTTGTATAAAGAGGTGATCAACGCTTTACCGCTTTCATCCATTTTATGGGTTTTTACAATTCCCTTTAAAATCAAGTAAATCTGATTGGAATTTCCACCTTCAGCATACACGGTTTCTCCCTTATCAAATCTGAGTATTTCACCTTCATCGTCAAAGAAATTTTTAAGTTCGTTTAGATTGCGTAGTTGATCTTTGGCTGGACCCTGTGTTTGAGGTAGGGCTAATTGCTTACTGATAATTTCAGCTTTTGCCAATCTGCTTTCAATAGCACTAAGAAGCTCTTCTTCTTCAAAGGGTTTAGTCAAATAATCGTCTGCACCTAGATTCATGCCTTTTCTAACTTCTTTGTGTTCAGTTTTGGCAGAAAGAAAGATAAACGGAATATGTCTGGTTTGAGGTTGAGAGGAAATGGCTTCCAGTACGCCATAGCCATCTATTTCTGGCATCATAATATCACATACAATAATATCGGGCAAATCTTCTAAGGCTTTGTCAATACCAACTTTGCCATTGGGTGCGGTAATGACGGCATAGTTAGAGAGTTCTAAAAGCTCTGCTGTATTTTCGCGTAAAGCGGCATCATCTTCTATCAATAAAATCGTTTTCATCTAGCTACGTTTATTTTGGTTGGATGGGAATCTGAATCGTAAAAGTACTGCCCTGACCTTCAACACTATCAAAAGTGATTGCTCCGCCAAGATTTTCCAAATGACTCTTTACGATATTTAGGCCAATACCTGTTCCTTGAGTGAGCAAGGCGTTCTCTGCTCTAAAATAACGATTAAACAAAAACTTTTGCTCATCTTCGGGAATACCTATACCCTGATCCTTTACTTGTATTTCCAAATGGGTATCTGAAAGATTTACTATAATATCTATAATAGAATCTTCCCCAGAATATTTGATGGCGTTGTGAATTAAATTGGTCAAGACCAATTCCATAATTTTTTCATCAAACTCAATTTCGATATCTTCTATGTCTTTAGGGTAATTGATGTGCTG
>CAZJWI010000215.1:0-19535 GCA_964549485.1 uncultured Flavobacteriaceae bacterium | reverse complement strand
GCATTTGAAATAAAAATTCATTTCCAGCTCGTTTAGCAGGATCACCTGTACAGCTTTCTTCTGCACCCAATACAGCAAAATCTACTTGGGCCTTATTTAAAATACGGGCAAAGGCCTTTGTGATTTTTTTGGCTCTATCGTCAAAACTCCCAGCACATCCTACCCAAAAAAGCACTTCAGGTTGTTTACCTTGGGCCATATATTCGGCCATAGTAGGCACTTTCAATTGTTCGCTCATAATATATTTTCAGTAATTCGCTTCTTCATCTATAGCACTAATACCTGCCATAGATCTATTAATCATCAAATACCTCAATGGTTACCTCTTTTTCAACCAAATCGGTAAACTTCCCCTTGTAACGGGTGGCTTTTACCAAGTGATTATCGACCCAATGATAATTTCCACCTCTAGGTTTACCCATTAATAAACTGTGAAATTTAAATCCATGAGTATGTAGCCAATTGGTGGTTACCTCGCGATGATCTTCGGTACGCGATGTAAAAAAACAAATTATATGCCCTTGGTCATACCACTTGTTTAATGTCTTTAATGCATCAGGAAAAGGCTTACAGGTGGCCATACGCTCGGGCTCTTCATTGGGAACGTCTTCTGTTATGGTACCGTCAATATCGATGAGATAATTTTTTACCCCTTCCGGCAAAACAGGACTCACATGTTCGCCCTCTTCTATTTTCTTGCTCAATAGCTTGTCTACATCTTCCTTTTTCATTGCTTCTCGTTTAATTTTTTAAAATCGGCTTTACTAAAACGAACCACCAATGCCAAACGGTGTTCTCCTGGTTTGCGGTATTTTGGATTGTGTCTTTCTATCATAGATTGACGGATAGCCTCTTGATGCAAAACATCCATCTGCTTTTCTGAACAGAAATCACAAAATATTTTTTTGACAGTAAGTGAATCAATCTGTAATTGTTCACTAACATACAATCGGGTATACATCTTGAATTGTAAAGAATCTTTGCGGTAATCTTTATAGCCTTGTGCCTTTGCACTCAAAGACAAACACATCACCACAAGCCCTATGATCCAATTCTTATGCTTCATCAATCCAATTGGCTCTATCCATTTGATTAAATGGCCAAGGCGCCCCGTTATTTTCTATATTGGTCATGGCGTTGTTTAAATCGCTAGGCGCGGCGCTTTCTTCCATCACCATATATCTTCTCATTTCCATAATAATACTCAAAGGATCTATACTTATAGGACAGGCTTCCACACAGGCATTACAGGTCGTACATGCCCACAATTCTTCCTTGGTGATATAGTCATCCAAAAGCTGTTTCCCATCTGGCTGGAAAGTGCCGTTATTGGCGTCAATGTTTTTACCCACTTCTTCCAGCCGATCACGAGTGTCCATCATAATCTTTCTTGGTGAAAGTTTTTTGCCAGTTTGATTGGCAGGACATTCGCTTGTGCAACGACCACATTCGGTACAGCTATACGCATTCATTAATTGCACCCAATTTAAATCGGTAACATCACTGGCACCAAATTTTTCAGGTTCACCCTCTGGCTCTGGCGGTGCAGCATAAGGATCAGCATCGGGGTCCATCATTAGCATCACCTCCTTGGTTACCGCATCGCTATTGGTAAACTGTCCCTGTGGTTTTAAATTGGCGTAGTACGTATTGGGAAAGGCCAGCAAGATGTGTAAATGTTTAGAGTAGTAGAGATAATTGAGAAAAACCAAAATACCCAAAATATGTAGCCACCACGCGCCGCGCTCTACTACAATTAATGTAGCTTCAGACATTCCTTCAAATAAAGGCGCGATAAATTGACTTACAGGAAAAGACCCTACTATTCCATCCATAGAGGCATAGTGCGCTGCTCCCATCACTTGCAATTGGTAATCTGCAGCGTTCATTATTAGAAATAAGCCCATCAAAACCATCTCAAAATAAAGAATGAGATTACCGTCAAGCTTAGGCCAACCTTTGAGATCAGAACTCATAAAACGCTTTATATGCAACGCATTTCGGCGCAACCAAAAGATAACAACGGTCACAAACACTAAAAAGGCCAAAATCTCAAAGCTGCCAATCAAAACATCATAGAGCCCACCCATAAATCCAAATATGCGGTGCGTTCCAAATAATCCATCAATAATGATTTCTAATACTTCTATATTGATAATTATAAATCCTACATATACAATCACATGAAGCACTCCCGAAATAGGACGTTTTACCATTTTGTATTGCCCAAGGGCAATCTTGGCCATATTACGCCAGCGTTTAGGTTTGTTGTCAGAGCGGTCGACATCTCGCCCTAAATTGATATTACGATTGAGTTTTCTTACGTTTTTTATAAAAAAACCAACGCCCAATACAAGGGCGATGAGAAAGAGGATATTAGGTAGGTATTGCATAAGTACTTGGATAGGCAAATCGCCTAATCTTTAGATTCTTTAGGTGGCGTATACTCTTTGGCTCGCTTTCCAAACAATGAAAAATGGACATAGCGCTTAGGATTTAATCGCATATCCTGCAACAAGAGCTCCATCTGTTTGGCGGTACGCTCCAAATTTACATAAACTTGGTCATCATTCAAAAGTTTACCAGCCGTTCCTTGACCCGATTTTAAATTATTGGCGATTCCTTCAAAATCGGCAATCATGTTTTCCATATTCGTAATCAATGGTCTGATTTTGATCTGAGACAACGAATCTGATAATTTAGCGAAGTTCTCGCTCATTACATCAATGTTGGTAAGGGTACTGTTTAATTTGTCTTCATTGTCTTGCAATAAGCCGTTCATAGAAAGACTAATGCCTTTTAATTCTCTAGATGTAATTGTAAAATCGGCAATGGCATTGCGCAAATTTTGACGGGTATCTTTATCCAATACATCACCTACACTGGTCAATACAGAATCTGCATCAACAATAACTGCTTCTAATTTATCTCTCATTGGGGTCAACTCTTCATTGACCAATTCCATAATACCTCTATCAATTTCGGCTCGTAGCGTATCTCCACTCATGGCATTAAGACCTTGCTCATAAGATGGAACTATTGATAAGGACTTTCCTCCTAAAAGCCCTCCTCCATAAATTCTGGCCACACTGTTTTTTGAAAATGAAAAATCTTTATCTACTGTGAAAGTCACCAGAAGCTTTCCTCGGGTATCGGCAAAATCGATAGATTGTACACTTCCCACTTTGAAACCGTTGATGGTTACCTGTGAATCTGGGGCCAACCCTTCTACATTGTCGTAGATCGCATAAAAGGTTTTACTGCTGTCTAAAAGGTTTTGCCCTTTGAGATAATTGTATCCAAATATGATCAGCGCAATTGCGACTATCATTAATATGGCGGTCTTGACTTCTCTAGAGATTTTCAATGGATATTGTTTTTAGTTCTTACAAAAGTAGCAGAATAAACTAAGAGTTTTTACTTGATCCATACTTAATTTAACACTTTTGCTAACGGGACTTTAATATCGTTCTTATCAAAAGAAACGATATAAGCCGTGGTATATCCTTTGGCCTTAGCCTCAGATAGCCGTCGTTTTATCGCACTATAATTAGAAGTGTTACCGCTGTAGTATTTATAAAGTCCGCCCTCTCTACTGCGGGAGATCTCGGGCAGTTTTTTAAAATTATAAGGTTTTGGAGCTAGTTTACGGCTACTGGCAGCAAGTTGTACCTTAAAGGTGACACCCTCCACAATTTTATCGGTGGTTGCTGTTTCTGAGACAAACTGTGTTTCTGCTTCGGGAATAAACACTTTAGATTTATAAGTAACTACAGCATCGGCAATGGTTTTGGCGATGGCTTGCTGGCCTTTTTTTGAGGCCAGATATTTTCCCTCTTTAAGGTTAGTAATAAATCCGGTCTCTACCAAAATACTGGGCATCACCGTTTGGTGCAATACCACAAAGCCAGCTTGCTTTACCGATCGATCTTTTCGCTTGAGCTTTTTTCTAAAATTATCTTGTACTAGCGAGGCCATTAAAATACTTTGTTCCAAATATTCTTCCTGCATCACATCAAAGGCAATGATAGACTCGGGTGAATTGATATTGTAATCGGCATAGGTGGTCTCATAATCTTCTTCGAGAAAGATCACCGCATTTTCTGCCTTGGCGACTCTGAGATTTTCCTTATTGGCGTGCAACCCCAACACATAGGTCTCTGTGCCATACGCCTGAGTATGGTGGGCATTGCAATGAATCGAAATAAACAAATCGGCCTTAGCTGCATTAGCTATCGCACCTCGTTTTTTTAAGGGGATGAAAACGTCTGTTTTTCGGGTGTACGCCACCTCTATGGTGGGATCTTTTTCCAATTCCTTTCCCAGAGCCAGTGCAATTTTCAAAGCAATATCAGATTCTCTATATCCAAATTTAGAAGGTTTACCTGGATCGCTTCCGCCATGTCCAGCATCTAGTACAACCTTAAATTTTCTAGGCGTTTGAGAATTGGTGGTGTCATCTTTTGCTTTCGCGAAAGCGCATACTACAAGCAACAACAGTACTAATACAGTATTACCTCTTAGTCTGGAACCAGCCCACAACGTTAAATTACTACTAAATATAGGTTTTAAACGCATCCTTTTCTTCAAAATTTACTCTTTTAAACGTTAGTTTATAAATCACGAGCTATTACGGTATTAACGCCCATAGGCTCTCGCTTATTTCAAATTTACTTTTTTACGGGAATCGTCACGAAAAAAAGATGTAATTTTGGCACTCAAAATGTTGATCAAAGCACAAAAATAGGGTTAATCGTATTGCAAACAAAAATCGCAAAATTACTGCTACTTATAAGTTTTATGCTTTGTTCTTTTCTGGGCCATAGTCAGGATCTTCCACCCAAGAATGATGCCAGAAGAATACCAGCCCAAGACACTACCCTTATTTCGACGGCTAAAGAAGGTTTTGAGGCCCTTGAACCTCCACAGGATACGACTAAGGTGCTGCAAGATAGTATCAAAGTAACCCCCAAAGAAACCCTTACCGATAAAGTCGAGTATAAAGCTACCGATTATGAGCGTATTTCCCAACGCCAAAAAAAAATATACTTATACAATGAAGCCGAAGTCATTTATGAAGACATGCAGATAAATGCTGGCGAAATTATTTTAGACTATCAAAGCAATACGGTTTTTGCTAGAGGTATTACGGATACCTCAGGCACTTACACTCAGGTTCCCGTTTTTAAACAAGGTCCTAATGAGGTCAAACCTGATTCTATCAAATTTAATTTTGACACCCAGCAGGCGCTTATTTACGGTTCTCGGGTTGAAGATGAGGCGACGGGATTTAAAATTAAAAACGAGGTCAGTAAACGGGTGAACGACTCTGTTGTTTTTATGCGTAATGTGCGGTTTACTACCAGTGAAAACATAGATGATCCTGAGTATTATTTTTATGCCCGAAAAGTCAAATTTGTGCCAGGAAAAAAATTAGTGACTGGCCTTACCAATATGTTTATCGCAGATGTGCCTACCCCTATTGGTTTACCTTTTGCATTTTTTCCGATGGAACGCGAAAAGAGCGTTTCTGGCTTTATACTGCCTTCTCCTGGAGAAACACGCCAGAGAGGTTACTTTTTACAGGGTTTAGGGTATTATTTTGCCTTGAGCGATTACTATAATCTCGCCATTGATGGAGATTATTACACCAACGGAAGTTATGCGATACGAGCGAGTTCTGAATACCGATTGCGCTATCGATTTAATGGGCGTTTTAATTTTAGTTATGAACGTATCCTGAGGAGTGAACGAGGCTTGCCCGATTTTTCGGAAACCAATACATACAACATTCGTTGGAACCATTCTCAAGATCCTAAGGCAAGTCCCAACAGCCGGTTTTCGGCCTCTGTCAATCTGGGAAGCTCTAATTTTTACCAACAGTCCCTAAATCAAAGCACCACGGGTAATTTCTTGAATAACAATTTTAGTTCTTCGGTTTCTTATTCTAAAACATTTCAAACCAGCACCCCTATTAATTTGACCCTGGCGGCCACGCATTCTCAAAATTCGCGTACCGAAGTGATTAATATGACCTTGCCTACCGCTCAAGTAAATGTAGACAGAATTTTTCCGTTTGCCCCAAAATCTGGCAGCAAAAAGGGCATTCTTCAAAATATCAACCTGAGTTATTCTGGACGTGGCGAAAATCGCATAGTAACCACCGATAGTCTCTTTTTTACGCCGCAAATGTTTAGAGAGGCTCAGATGGGCTTTCAGCATCAAATCCCTATCGCGACTAATTTTAAGTTATTCAAGTATTTTAGCGCATCCATTAATGGTAATTATACAGAGAACTGGCTTTTCAAAACCATAGATCAATCTTACGATCGAGAACGCGATGAGGTGGTAAGAGATACCGTAAGAGGCTTTGACTCTTATCGCACTTACAATGCAGGGCTGAGTGTAGGAACTACGGTTTATGGTACCTTTAATTTTAAAGAAGGCAGTCGCATACAAACTATAAGGCATGTCATGCGGCCTGCCATTAGTTATAATTATACCCCAGCCTTTGATCAGTATTTTGACACCTACAGACGTCCTGACCCCTTAGACCCTACCATAGATGAAGAAGTAGAATTTTCTCGCTTTGAAGGGGGTATCTATGGAGCACCTACCAATAGAGTCTCAAGCTCAATGTCCTTGAGTGTTAGTAATGTCATAGAGGCCAAAGTGCGTTCTAAAGACAGTACCAAAACAGATCCTGTAAAAATATCGCTGCTTAAAAACTTAAATTTTAGCACCTCATATAATTTTGCCGCCGATAGTTTAAGACTAGCGCCTATAAATGTGAACGGATCGGTGCCTATTGTTCGGGACAAACTCGATATCAACTTTAGGGCAGCCCTAGATATTTATGCTCTCAACAGTAGTAATAGACGTATCAATACGCTCAATATAAACAACGGTGGTAGTCTGTTTAGACTCACTGGTGCAAGCGCTAATTTTGGATATGCCTTCTCGAGTCAAGACTTTGACGGTTCCAAAAAATCAAAAGATCGCACCAAAAATACCACTTTTGCTGCAGGAGGACGCCCAGATGATTTGTTTGGGACAGGCGTAGATATTACAGGAGGGCTCAATCAAGGAAGAGAGGAAGAACAAGAAGAAGATGAAGAGGAGCAGCAGGTGCAGTTTTATAATTTTGATATCCCCTGGAAATTGCGGCTCTCCTATCAGGTCAATTATACCAATTCGGCGCGTCAGGATATGATCTCTACCCATTCATTGGTTTTTAGTGGTGATGTTGAACTGGGCAAACGCTGGACGGTTCGAGGCTCTTCTGGTTATGATATTGAAAATCCTGGTTTTACGTATACCTCATTAGGTTTTTCGAGAGATTTGGAAAGTTGGAAATTGGATTTTAATTGGGTGCCATTTAGTAATAGGTCTTCTTGGTACTTCTTTATTGGTATCAAAGGGAACATCCTTAGCGATATCAAATACGATAAGCGAAGAGCACCAGATGAACGATTGTAAGCAATACAAAATTCTTTTTTTGTATTAATCGTATGCTATCTATCTTTATACTATGAAAAAAATTATAACAACTCCTAATGCGCCAGCACCTATTGGCCCTTACAACCAAGCTGTGTTAAGTGGCAGCACCCTCTATACATCAGGACAAATCGCTATCGATCCTATAACAGGTGAATTGTTTAAAGGCAGCATTGCCCAAGAGACCAAGATGGTCATGCAAAATCTTAAAGCGGTATTAGAAGCTGCCGATATGACCTTTGAGCATATCGTAAAAACCTCCATATTTATAAGTGATATGGAAAACTTTAAAGAGATCAATGCCGTTTATGGCCAATATTTTGATGAGGTCACAGCTCCTGCCCGCGAAACGGTAGAGGTTGCCAATCTCCCCAAATATGTCAATGTAGAAATATCCTGTATTGCTATCAAATAAAAAACGCCTGAGGTAAAGATCAGGCGCTTGTTACTTTTATTGATGAAGTATATGATTTTTGTGATGAGTAACTAAGCCATCAATAGGGCGTTTGAGTACTTTGCCAAGTCTAAATCCATAACTATCTAATACGCGCTTTAATTCGGCTTTGAGATAGAACGCGATAGACCCCACAAAGTGAATAGGCACCAGATTTGCGTCCTCAAATTGCATGATCTGATTTTCAACAAACTTTTTTAGTCCCTTCTCTATCAAGGTCTGACAATACGCATGATCTTTATTTTCTATTAAGAACCGGGCAAAGGTTGCCAGATAGGTGTTTGGGTTTGGGCTTTTGTACAAATTATTTTTGACGCTCTCAGAACTCAAATCAAATGCCGCGCTGAATCGGGTGGCCAAATCGTGGGGTATCTTATTAAAATGATAGTCACGTATGAGTTGCCCACCAAAATAATTACCACTGGCATCATCCATTAAGATATAACCTAGAGAGATCACTTTTTGGACAATCTCATTGCCATCGTAATAGGAGCAGTTGGATCCTGTACCCAAAATACAAACGATAGACTTTTCCCCTTCTTTGACAGTAGCGTACAGAGCAGCGTAGGTATCTTCTTTGATCACAACCTCATCGGCATGGGTGAAGAAGTCTTTAAATACTTCTTTTATCAAGAGTCTCGGTTTTTCAACACCACAACCAGCCCCGTAAAAATACAATCTACTTACCTCGTGACGATGTTTGTATAACTCAAAGTTATTGATAATACGTTCATTGAGTATCTCTTTAGAAAGCACCTGAGGATTTAAGCCCAATGTCTGGGTTTGAAACAATTCGTGACCTTCTTCAGAAAGGGCTATCCAATCTGTTTTTGTAGATCCACTATCGACGATAAGTACCATAACTATCCTATAGCTAAAAATGATGAGGAGTATCTATTATAAAAGTCAAGATGGGTTTAAAAGACCAGCTTGGAGATACTTCTTTTCATCTATTACAAGGCATTGACCTTTTGTGCCAAATCAACCAATTTGTTCGAATATCCAAATTCGTTATCATACCAAGACACTAATTTAAAAAAGCGTGAGTTGAGCTCTATGGCTGCATCGGCATCAAAGATACTCGTGCGCGCATCGCTTACAAAATCCTGAGATACCACACCTTCATCGGTATAGCCTAAGACACCTTGCATCGCCCCTTTTGAAGCCGCTTCAAAAGCCTTTTTAATTTCATCAATTGAGGTTTCTTTTACGGTTCTTACGGTAAGATCTACCACCGAAACGTCTGCAGTAGGTACTCTAAAGGCCATTCCAGTCAATTTTCCATCTACTTCAGGAATCACCTTTCCTACAGCCTTAGCCGCTCCCGTTGAGGTAGGTATGATATTGTTTAAGGCAGATCTACCCAAACGATAATTTTTTCGGCTAGGACTATCTACAACATATTGGGTTGAGGTACCCGCATGAATAGTAGTCATCAAGCCTTCTTCTAAGCCCCAATTATCGTTAACCACCTTGGCTATAGGCGCTAGACAGTTTGTAGTACAGGAGGCGTTAGATACAATGTGGTGGTCTGAAGTTAAGCTGTCGTCATTCACGCCCATCACAAACATAGGGGCATCCTTAGACGGCGCCGATATTACTACCTTTTTGGCACCAGCCTGCAAGTGGTAATCAGCAGTTTCTAAAGTGGTAAAAATACCAGTACACTCTGCCACTACTGTAGCCCCAGCTTCATCCCATTTTAGATTTTTTGGGTCTCTTTCGCCGGTAACACGAATGGTTTTACCATCTACTACGAGATGTCCATCTTTGACCTCAATAGTACCGTCAAATCGGCCGTGTACTGAGTCGTATTTTAATAAATATGCCAAGTGATCAACGTCTAATAAGTCATTAATTGCTACCACATCAACATCGTCTCGCTGTACCGTTGCTCTAAACACAATACGACCAATACGACCAAAACCATTAATACCTAATTTCAAATTTCCCATTGCTTTTCTCTTTTATATTAAGTGGTCATTATATCTGACACACGTATTAATTCTTTATTAATTTTTGATTCTCCTTTGATTGCTTTTTCTAGAGGTGTAAGCGTCATCTTATCATGAGTAGTACCCACCATAAAATTACTTTGACCTTCCAATAGGGCTTCTACGGCCTTCACACCCATACGACTTGCTAAAACGCGATCATAACAGGTTGGAGATCCTCCGCGTTGCATATGACCTAGTACAGACACCCTAACGTCGTATTCGTCTAGGTTTTGATCTACATAATCCTTTAGTTCAAAAACACTTTTACCTATTTTATCACCCTCGGCTACAATGACAATACTAGAAGACTTACCACTTTTCTTAGACCGCTCCAAAGATTCGACCAATCGATCAATACCCATGTCTTCTTCTGGAATGAGGATTTCTTCAGCTCCGGCTCCAACTCCGGCATTTAAAGCTATATGCCCCACATCACGTCCCATAACCTCAACGAAAAATAGTCGATCGTGAGAATGAGCCGTGTCTCTAATTTTATCGATGGCTTCTACGGCAGTATTAAGAGCGGTATCATAACCTAAGGTTCTATCGGTTCCATTAATGTCATTATCTATAGTACCTGGTATTCCCATTACAGGAAATCCATATTCCGAATTAAATACAAGACCGCCAGTGAAGGTACCGTCACCACCTATTAATACAATACCATCGACCTCTGAGGCCATTAATTGGCGATGTGCTTCCTTCCTACCCTCCGGGGTCATAAATCGCTTAGATCGTGCCGATTTTAAAAAGGTGCCACCCTTATTGATAATACCACGAACACTTCTTGCATCTAGCGGTATAAAATCTCCATCAATAAGACCTTCATACCCTCTGTAGACACCTACACATTCTATTTTGTGATAGGCACAAGTTCGAGCAACCGAACGAATGGCCGCATTCATTCCTGGTGAATCTCCACCAGAGGTCAAAACGGCTATTTTTTGCATTTTCTCAGTCATATTTTGGCTAATAAAAAATAAATTTAGCAAACAATACCTAGATAATTCAACGATTTCAGGCCTATTTAATGGAATTGTCAATTTCAAACGTTTTCGTTTGAAAACTTTTTGTGCAAAGCCGCTTTATAATATTAAATTCTCAATAAAAAGCTTAGAATTGCGTATATCCTCTCTAGAAAACAAGGAGTACTGCTTGAATGGATATACTAACTATTTATTCTTAAAAGTCACACCGTCTGGGCCAATTTTTTCTTGATCGGGTGGGGTCTCTCTGAGCTGTTCAACCACCTCCTTGGTTTTGCCGTTAAAGATCTTTCTCAAAAGACCTTTAAAAGAATTAAAATCTACAGCATAGGAAATACCCGCTCCCTGCGTATAACCTTCTGTTTCTCCGATAAATTGAATATCGCTTTGACGATTAAAGACTTTCGCTCTTAGCGTACCATCTTCATTGAGTAAAAAGTCAACCTCAACATCTCCTACGATAACAGACTCACTTACTCCTCCCGTAGGAACCCCCACTTTACCATTAATCAATACGCGATCTGTAATTTGAGTAGCCAGGGTAATACCCACTCTCCCCGCCGATTGAAATTCGGGATTTCTATCGGCAGAGACCAGATCAAGTGACACATCAAAGACCCCATCGTCATTATTGAACAACAAACCACTTAGAATTGAAGATCCTGTCTCAAAGGCATTGTTGACTACACCAGCGGTAGATACGGTGGTTGCACTTAAGAAGGTATTTTGAGATACCAGAGAAATGGCATTTAATTCTCTTGTATTTCTGTCGCTTAAGCGAAAATCTAATTCGGAGGTAACTGTACTTCCTGCATTTGGAAAGTTAATCTCAAATTCTATATCAGGCTGTAATAATTCGCCATTGAGATTGATAACTACTTCTACCGGTATTTTTCGATTTACCGAAGGGTTTTCTAACAATATAGATGGATTGGCTTGTGTTCTATAAGTGGCACTAAGATCCAGTAGAGCACGCTCTGGGCTCCCTTCCCATCGTATGTTCCCCAATGGCACCACATCAAACTGTTTGGCCACCCCATATCTAAAATCAAATTTACCGTCATAAACAATAAAATCACCCCACATATTAAACTTTCCATTGGTATTGACTTCTATCAAGAGGTTACCTGCACCCCGGCCTCGAAGTTTTGTCCCATTGCGTTTGTCTACGACAATTTCAATAAGGGCATCGGTATCAACGTCCAAATCAAAATTGAGTGAGAGCCCGCTGTTTACCTGAGTATTGACAAATTCGCCATTAATTCTTGCCGCCTTTTCTTCTGGACTTAGAAAATGGATGTATGAGTTATCTCCGATAGCTTCGGTATCATCTATAGGAACGTAAAAAACCGTGCCTTCTTCGGTACTGGCCAGCACATCAATAACCAAATTATCTGTAGGTCCTTTGAGACTGGCCTCTCCAGAAATAAATGCGGTCCCATAGTAGAGTGATTCTATCTCTTCTTTGGTATTTAAGACCAATAATCTATTAGTATTGATAGCGAGATCCAACTCCCAATCAGAGAAAGCGTCATGAGATATACTCCCGTTTAAGGTTCCTCTGGTTTTTTCTTTAACATCCTCTAAGGCTATTGACTTAAAGATAAACTGCTGTTTATTTAAATCGACCTGCGAAATGCCTTTAAAGTCGTAATCAACATTAAGGTAGGGAATTTTTAGACCTGCATCTTTGAGACGCAATCGGCCATCGATGTCTGGATTTTTATAACTACCACTTACCTTGGCATTTCCACTTACCAAGCCACGTATATTTGAAATTACATCTTGACCTAAGGGATCAAATGGTTTGAGGTCAAAATCTTGTAATACCACATCGAGGTCTATGGAGGAGGCTTCTCCTCCAAGGTCAATACTTCCTGTGGCCGCAAGTGACTTCAACGTCTCATTTTTAAGGTTACTCTTTACTTCGTAACGCGAGAGTGAAGCATTGCCTTCAATTTCTAAATCTAACACCCCAAGATAAGAGTCATTGATGCCTAAACTATCAATAATGATAGAAGAGTTGGGATAATATGCACCTTCTTTTTGCAAGAGGTCCAATTCGCCATTCACCCTACCAGCCAAATCTATATTTTCTATTTCTGGGGTGATTTTGCTAAGATCAACATTTGTAAAATTGGCCTTGATATCTTTGTAGGTACTGTCCTTGATTTTACCACTCAGATCGATACGTTCATCCTTATGGCTCAAAACAAGCGTGCGTATATTGATATCTTTAAGGTTGTTGTCAAAAACCACACTGTTATTGGCATCATTGGCTTGATTGATATACCATAGATTATCTTTAAATTCTATTTCTGAGCGTTTAAAACCTAAAACCGATTTTCCTTCTTGATTGATGGTGTGATATAATGACAGATTAAAGAGATCATCATTGCGCTTTCCTCCCTTAAACTCAGAACGCATAAACAATGTATCCTTAAGCGTAACATTGATCAAATTGAATTCGGAAACGGCATAAAAGCCAGCGTTAATACTGTCTGCAGAGATATAGGTATTATACAGTGGATTCTTATTATCTACTCTTACTTCAATATCTTCTGCCATATTACCAAAAGCTTCTATACGGGGCGACTTAAAGGTGAGTTTAAATTCAGAATCATTTGAAACAACACTACCGCGTATGAGGGTACGCGGTTCAAAATTAATTTCGGGCACAAATATTTCTACTATTTTGTTTTTGAGCGTAAAGTCAAAATCCATGTATTGCCCTTCGGTGGTCACTTCGGGTTGATAATTGGTATACAAACTACCGATGGCATTTTCGAACAAGGGCACCACTTGGTCAAAATCGTAAATCCCGGTGACGGTACCAGAAATAATATCTGGAGAATTGACCTCTATAGTTCGTACGCGTTTCTCGTCAAAACTACTTGTAATCGTAAAATCTGTAAAAGTATAAGAGTCTTTGGAGTTGCTATAACTCGCATCGGTTATTGCAATTTTTCCAAAAGCATCACTAATGCCCGTACCCTTCATATCCATGAGCACCTCTCCTTTTAAAATAGCAATACTGTCTTTGACCAGACCTAAGCCATTGAGATCGGCATAGGTAATATCGGCGGTAAAATCATAATTATTTATGGCCTTGGTCACATCAATGAGCCCTTGTAGATCCATCTTGAGATGCTCGTCATTAACAAAGAGTTCTCCATTAAAAACTGGAGTTTTTAAATTTCCAAAAACATCGATATTGTCATAAGTGTATCCGTTATAGCTAATCTTAGAGATGGTACCCGAGAGTTGCGTATCTAAGACTTCTTGAATAAGACCTGCACCGTCCACATCAATATCTAAAGACACCTTGCCCAATTTGGGTTCGTCAATTAACTCTCCAATACTAAAGTCAAATAATTGAACATGTCCCTTATAAGTGGCTGTATCTGTATTTTGTATGCCATCCAAGGTCAAATTAACATCGGCTTGACCTAGATTAGCATTGAGAAGTCCTCTAGCTTGCAGGGTTTCTGAGGTTACCTTATTGTACCCACTATAGCGCATGTTCCCCATTTTCATCAGTTCTTGGGGCAGTGATGCCAATACAGAAGGTAATAAGGCTTTTAGATCAAAATAATTAGATTGCAATAGGGTGTAATCACCTTCGATTAAGAAATCCTCTCCGTCCATCAGGTTTTTAAAGGTCACATCCCCTCTAATTTTAGAGTTATTAAGACCTTCAAGATCCAAATCACTTACCTCAAAATCGTTAAGGGTTCCCTTTAAGCTACCCTTAAATCGTAACATCTTATTAGATGCCAAACCGTCATAGAAAGGCTTGATATCTGATGTGGAAATATTTGCTTTCGCGAAAGCGGCATCAATCTCAACTTCATTATTAAAATCGGACAGCGCATTATTTGAGGTGTCCAAATTGATATCGCCACTAATGACCGAAGCAGCTGTACTAAGGGTAAAATCGTGCAACCAAATAGCCTCGGGATCGTAGTGTACTTGGCCTTCTAGCGTTTCTATTTGATAACCACGTATGGCATTAAAGCCAAGATCATTGATATAGGCGTCTACCACATCTCCTTTAAGGGTAAAATCATCAATATCGGCATGAAGGTTTTTATAATCAAGTACTTTGGGTGTATTTAAATTTTCATCGACATACCTAAAATGGCCATCATTAATAGCGATATTGGGTGTGCTCAAAATAAATTCTTGTCCAGTACTGGGCTTGCCTGACGAAAATTGTTTTGAAAAGATAGATAGGTTATCGCTGCCCTCTCCTTGATATTTTTTGATATAGAGCCCCGGTGATTCTAAGTCAACGCTTCCCAAATCCATCGTACCGTTAATAATATTATTCACGCTAATGACGCTGGTAGCAATAGACCGAGCGTAAATGAGAGAGTCTTGATGATGGTCGTTAATAAGTACCCCTTGAAGATTGACATCTCCATTCCATTTGAGCCCTAGTCTGTCTATATTTATATCGGTGTCGTAGGTACGATTTAAACGATCAGTTACATATTTGGCCGCTTGTGTTTGTACCGCCGGAATTGAAAACAAGATAAGTAGTGTCCCAAAGAGAACCAATAGGACAAGAAAGACACGAAGTACTATTTTTCGTATTTTTTTGATACGCGATGTTGTCTTAACTTTGTCTTCTTTCACAAGTATTGTGCCCTATTCTGATGTCTAAAAATAATAACTGTTACATATTGGCTATAGAATCGTCCTGCGATGATACAGCTGCAGCTGTATTAAAGAACGATTTGGTATTGTCTAATGTTGTTGCCAACCAGCAAATCCATGAACAATATGGTGGGGTGGTGCCCGAACTGGCTTCTCGAGCACATCAACAAAATATTGTCCCTGTAGTCACTGCTGCATTGCGCAAAGCAAATATCGACAAAAAAGCGCTAAGCGCCATAGCTTTTACAAGCGGGCCAGGATTGCTGGGCTCACTATTGGTAGGGACTTCATTTGCAAAGTCTTTGGCGTTAGGCCTGGATATACCGCTTATTGATATCAATCATATGCAAGCGCATATTTTGGCCCATTTTATTGATGAGGAAGGATTTGACAAACCGAGCTTTCCCTTTTTGGCTATGACGATCTCGGGCGGCCATACTCAAATTGTCAAAGTGACTGATTACTTTGATATGGAAGTTATAGGCCAAACCATTGACGATGCTGTTGGAGAGGCCTTTGATAAAAGCGCCAAATTAATGGGACTGCCTTACCCAGGTGGGCCCCTGATAGACAAATATGCCAAATTGGGCAATCCCAAGGCCTTTGCCTTTACCAAACCCAAAGTAGATGGACTCGACTTTAGCTTTAGCGGTTTAAAAACACAGATCATGTATTTTTTGCAAAAGCATACTGCAAACGATGCTGATTTTATTGAAAAAAACAGAAATGATATTTGCGCTAGTATGCAATATACAATCGTTCAAATCATTTTGGATAAGCTAAAAAAGGCGGTCAAACAAACAGGCATACAACAAATAGCCATAGGAGGAGGAGTCTCTGCAAACAGTGCTATTAGAGCCGAAATTAAAGCTGGTGAAGAAAAATGGGGATGGACCACCTATATCCCAAAATTTGAATACACCACAGATAATGCTGCAATGATAGGAATTGCTGGATATCTAAAATACAAAAGCCTAGAAGATAGCTCAGGATATACCGACACCAAGGTCACTGCCCAATCGCGCCTCAAAATATAAGCATGCAACTGTTTTACAGCCCCCATATCTCGTCAGACCAACAAGAATTTACCTTCTCAAGAGAAGAGAGTAAACACATAGTACGAGTCTTGCGTAAAAAAGAGGGTGATATGGTCCATATTACTGATGGGCTTGGTTATCGCTATGATGGCGTTATTACCCACGCCAATCACAACAAATGCGCCATAAAGATAATTGGGAGTACTTATAGCCAGCCCATGCCATACAAATTGCATATGGCTGTGGCTCCTACCAAAAACACCGATCGCTTTGAATGGTTTTTGGAGAAAGCTACCGAAATTGGAATCAGTGAGATTACACCTATATTATGTGATCACAGCGAGCGCAAGGTGATTAAACAAGAGCGGCTTGAAAAGATTATTCAAAGCGCGATGAAACAATCTTTACAAACGCATTTACCAAAACTCAACCAGCTCATTACTTTTGAGCAATTTGTAGTCCAATTAGAAGAATTTGATGGTCTAAAATGCATTGCACATTGCGAGGACGATGCAAAAAAATCCTTCAAAAATTTGGGAGTTGCTGTAAATGACATAGTTATACTAATTGGGCCCGAAGGAGACTTTTCTAAAAAAGAAATTTCAATTGCATTAGAAAATAAATATCTTGCAATCACGTTAGGAAAGAATCGATTGCGAACTGAAACGGCTGCTTTGACAGCCTGTCAATGGGTTTCTTTTTTGAATGAACAATAAACCCTATACCAATTAATTTTAGTGTTTACACTGAAAGCATGTGAGGTTGGTCTATTATGGAAGATAATCGTTTTTTGAACAACACACTATTATTCAAGTAATGGACCATAACCTCATTAACTACACTAATCCCACAGTTCTTGTGGGATTTTTTTTGCACAAATAATTTGTAAGAATAACAGAAGTTACAGCTACTTAAATGCTATAAATTGTGTATTTGATAGGATTTATAGTGTTTTTTATCGATAAAAATTCTTATTCTTGTAATATTTTATTCACAATTAATCTTGATAAGTTTTGCTTCTCCTGCTTTTTGTTGTTTATTTGTCACGTACTTCTCTAAGGAGTATGCGACCCAACTTATTGATAATTAAAAACTTAGATGAAATTTAGACATTTTATCAATATTGTGGTGCCGTATATTCCTGCTTTTACAAGTGGGATCGTATGCATTGTGCTAATTTATGGGTTGCAACTATACCTACCCGAAGCCTACCGCAGTTTTGAGAATTTGCGCTACATCTTACTATTGATCACCTTTATAAGCATACTGCTCGTTTTTATACTGATCAGTTTTATTTTTTCTAAAGCGAGTAGGCAACGGTTTACGGGTAACAATCTCAACGTCGAGATTGATGCACTCACCCAGAAGCTCCATCATTTTAGAAACGCCGTAGATGTACTTGTTAGGTCAAAAGTATGGGCTCCGGGCTTGAAAGAATACATAGATGAAGAATTTGCCGACCTAAATTTCTTTCAAATGAAAGAGTTCTACAAAGGTAGATCCAAACTAGCCATTGAGTTTATTGAAGAAAACAATCGTTTTGGCGAAACTGAAAACCTATACCTAGAGGCCAAGTCCCTTCTTTTACAAAATCCCAATGAAAGTAAGGTGAGCAACTTTAACAATCCGCGGTATTATGACAAGGCCATACTCGCCAAGTGGACTGCTCATAAATGCGGTTCGGGCTTGTGGTACTTCTTTGGTTACAAATACGCCTCTTTTAAAGAAGAACTCGATGTAAGTCGAATATATGAACGACATCAAGAAAAAATAATGCATTACGCCGTACAAATGGACATGCAACGCTATCAGGATATAGGCTTTAGTGAAGAACTTATTTCCAAACTAGGAGAACAGGTTTCTGAGGAGATTATTCCGCGATTATACAGTCTTACAAGTCAAGCGCACAAACGCCTCCCAGGTATTGTCAATATTGCTTTTATACTGATGTTGCTCTTGACTATTTTTGGCGTTTTCCAACCCATCGCTACCCTACTCTTCCAACTTCCGCCCCTATTTTCTTTTATCTCCATAGCCGTGGTGATGAGCATGCTTTTGTTTATCGTATTGGCTATATATCCATTTGTGATGAAAGAGGTAAATCGCAAAGTTTAATGGGATTTAGACCCTAGTATTGCTGTCTCAACCAAAGCCCTAGGTCTTAACCAAAATTAACAAGACTCATACTCTACTTGCTTTAATTTCTGCTGGGTATTGCGTAATTTTGATCTTTTGCCAAAAATTTGCTGTGACTGAAGAATTAATAGAAGTATACGGGGCGAGAGCTCACAATTTAAAGAATATTGACGTGATGATTCCGAGAGAAAAACTCGTTGTGATCACAGGACTTTCGGGTAGCGGGAAGAGTTCACTTGCCTTTGACACTATATATGCCGAAGGACAGCGCCGCTATATCGAAACTTTTTCGGCTTATGCCAGACAATTTCTGGGAGGTTTGGAACGTCCAGATGTCGATAAAATTCAGGGGCTTTCTCCAGTTATAGCCATCGAACAAAAAACGACGAGTAAAAGCCCGCGGTCTACCGTTGGGACCATTACAGAAATTTACGATTTCCTGCGCTTATTATTTGCCAGAGCCAGTGATGCCTACAGCTACAACACCGGAGAAAAGATGGTCAGTTATAGCGACGATCAGATCAAGGACCTTATCACAGAGAGTTTTCGCGATAAGCGCATCAGTATACTAGCTCCTGTGGTGCGATCTAGAAAAGGGCATTACAGAGAGCTGTTTGAACAAATTGCCAAACAAGGCTTTGTCAAAGTGCGTGTAGACGGCGAGGTTAAGGACATTGTAAAGGGCATGAAAGTGGACCGTTACAAAACTCATGATATTGAGATTGTTATCGATAGATTAGCGATAACCCCTAGTGAGGATAATGAT
>CAZJWI010000214.1:0-5535 GCA_964549485.1 uncultured Flavobacteriaceae bacterium | reverse complement strand
ATGGGTTGGATGCACGATACCCTTGAGTACTTTAAACGCGATACAATCTATAGAAATTACCACCACAACGAGATTAGTTTTAGTATGACTTACGGGTTTACCGAAAATTTTATGTTACCCTTATCTCACGATGAGGTGGTGTATGGTAAACAGTCTATTTTAGGTCGGATGCCTGGCGATGAATGGCAGCGCTTTGCCAATTTGCGTTTACTCTACACCTATATGTACACACATCCTGGAGCAAAGCTCTTATTTATGGGAAGCGAGTTTGGCCAAGGTACCGAATGGAATTTTGAATCCCAGTTGGACTGGTATGTCTTGCAATACGATATACACTTAAGTATGCAACAAGCCTTTATCGCTATCAATGAATTGTATACAACGACCCCAAGCCTATATGAAAAACAATTTGAGCCAGAAGGTTTTGAGTGGATTGCACATGACGACGCTACAAATGCTGTGCTGAGTTATCTGCGCAAGGGCAATGATCCCAATACAGTGGCTGTTTGCGTATTTAATATGACACCTACACCAAGAAAAGCCTATCGCATAGGATTGCCTTTTCAGGGAAGCTTACGCGAAATCTTTAACAGCGATGCGAGTGCTTTTGCAGGAACTGGTGATTACCACAATAATCAAGTCACTGTGGTAGCAGAGCAGTGGAATGGAAAAAGCCATAGTGCCGAGATTAAAATTCCACCATTGGCAGGAATTGTCTTTGAACTAAAGGCTCCTACAACACAAGCAAAAAAGGAGTTAAATAGTTAGGATTTCGCGTAAAGCGGAAGAATTATGAGCTACGAAAACGTTAGCGTTAATAACTATTTACGATTTTCTATGGATAAATGAAGAGATAGTGTTTATTTGACTGATTCAAACAAAAAGCTATGATTGTTAATACCGAATTGCAACAAAAAGGGAATCAATTTCCTAATACCGTTGTCAATCTAGAAAAGGAGGTCGACACCCTATATTTTACTACTAAAAATGAAATCATTCTCCAACTTACTGTTCTAAGAGACAGTGTCATTCGTTTTCGCTTTGCTACGGGCGGGGTTTTTGAACCTGATTTTTCTTATGCTATTGATGAGAATGCCAGAAAAGGGTTTAATCATCTAGAGCTTAAAGAAGACGATACGCATTATCATATTTATACGGCTAAGTTACACGTACGTATAGAGCGTGCGAGTTTACAAACTGCCATATACGATCTGGACGGTCATTTGATTAATGAAGATGAGTTGGGTTTCCATTTTGAGGAGAGCTTCCAGTATGGCGGTAATATTGTCAAAATGAGTAAAAAGGCTCAGCATGCCGAGAGTTACTACGGATTAGGAGACAAACCCATGCACCTTAATCTTAGAGGTAAGCGAGTTCAAAACTGGGCCACAGATCAATATGCCTTTGCCAAAGATCAGGATCCTATTTACAAAAGTGTGCCCTTTTATATAGGGCTTCACCAAAAGAAGGCCTACGGGGTCTTTTTTGACAATACCTTTAGAACGTTTTTTGATTTTTGCAATGAACGTATGGATGTCACTAGTTTTTGGGCTCAAGGCGGTGAGATGAATTACTATTTTATCTACGGTCCTAAGATGTCTGATGTGGTGTCGAGTTATACCAATCTCACTGGGGTACCAGAACTCCCTCCCTTATGGGCTTTGGGATATCAGCAGTGTAAGTGGAGTTATTATCCCGAGAGTAATGTCAAAGAGGTCGCAGCAAAGTTTAGAGAACTTAAAATACCCTGTGACGGCATTTATCTCGATATCGACTATATGGACGGCTTTAGGTGCTTTACCTGGAATAAAGAGTATTTTCCAGACCCTAAACGCATGGTCAAAGAACTAGCCGATGACGGTTTTAAAACCATTGTGATCATTGATCCTGGTATAAAAATAGATAAAGAGTATAGCGTCTATCAGGAAGGCATCGAAAACGACTACTTCTGTAAGCGAGCAGATGGTCCATATATGAAAGGGAAGGTATGGCCAGGCGAATGTAATTTCCCAGACTATACCAATCCTGAAGTAAGAGATTGGTGGGCCGGCCTCTTTAAAGAGTTGGTAGGCGAGATTGGTGTCAAAGGAGTTTGGAACGATATGAATGAACCTGCGGTAATGGAGGTCCCAGACAAGACATTTCCGCCAGATGTGAGACATAATTTTGACGGTCATCCCTGTAGTCATCGCAAAGCCCACAATATTTACGGTACTCAAATGGCGAGAGCCACCTATGAAGGGGTCAAAAAATTTGCTTATCCCAAACGACCATTTGTAATTACTAGATCGGCATACAGTGGGGCGCAACGCTACACTTCTTCTTGGACCGGTGATAATGTGGCCAGTTGGGAACACTTATGGGTAGCCAATATACAGGTACAACGTATGTGTATTTCGGGTATGTCTTTTACAGGCACCGATATAGGAGGCTTTGCCGAACAACCTACCGGAGAACTTTATGCCAGATGGATACAATTAGGTGTGTTTCATCCTTTTTGTAGAACCCACTCTTCAGGGCATCACGGCGATCAAGAGCCTTGGGCTTTTGATGAAGGTGTGACAGATATTGCTCGAAAATTTATCAATTTGCGTTATCGTCTCTTGCCGTATTTATACACTATGTTTTTTGAATATATCAAAAAAGGCACGCCATTGCTGAAGCCTTTAGTGTATTTTGATCAGGAAGACGCCCAAACGCATTATAGAACAGATGAATTTATTTTTGGACATCATATCTTGGTATGTCCCATACTAGAACCCAATGCCAAAGGAAGGCGTATGTATATCCCTAAAGGGAAATGGTATGATTACTGGACTAAGACACCGGTACAAGGTGGTAAAGAACAATGGGTTGACGCCGATATAGATAGCATGCCACTTTTTGTCAAAGAAGGGACAATTTTACCTAAATATCCATTACAACAATACGTAGGAGAGCTCGATATTAAACAGGTAGAGCTTGAGGTGTATTATGGCTTAGGAAAAAATGCCTCTAAGCTTTACGAAGATGCCCAAGATGGTTATGATTATACCAAAGACCGCTATAGTTACAGAACTTTTAAGATGTTTGGTCGCGAAAATGATTGGATCATTCAGCAACACAAACGCGGAGATTTTGAAACCTCCTATGATACTTTTAGAATTCATTTGATTGGATTGCCTTTTGAAATTAAAGAAATTGAGTTAGACAATCACAAAGTGAGCTTTAATGATGTTGAGTTTGACCCAATCACTTGTGCATTAATTATCAAGAAAGATTTCACAGAATTACATCTTTCTGGTTCATAGCTAATTTGTAACTTTAAGCAACCAGATATAAATCAAAACGAGATGAAATTTAGAAATACTTTAGTTCTGACAGTGGCTGTATTGCTTTTGTCGGCATGTAAAACAAGTCCCTTTACAGGAAAGAAGACCTTGAATTTTGTAAGTAATGATCAGCTATTTCCTATGGCTTTTCAGCAGTACAACGAGTTTCTTTCAGAAAACAATGTGATTACCGGTACCGCCGAATCCCAGATGGTTAAACGAGTAGGCGAAAAAATAGCAGTAGCCGCAGAGCGTTATCTTACCGCCCTTGGTGAGCCGGGTTACCTCAAAGATTACCGTTGGGAATACAACCTTGTAAAGGATGAAGCTATAAATGCCTGGTGTATGCCGGGAGGCAAAATTGTGGTGTATACGGGCATTTTACCTATAACCCAAGATGAAACTGGTCTGGCTGTGGTTATGGGTCATGAATTAGCCCATGCTTTGGCAGATCACGGTGCACAACGTATGAGTGCCGCACAGGTACAACAATTAGGTGCCGTAGGAGTGGCAGTAGCCGCTGGAGGTCAATCACAAGAAAAACAAGCCCAAATCATGCAGCTATATGGGATTGGAACTCAGGTAGGAGGGATGCTCCCTTTTAGTAGATCCCATGAGAAACAAGCAGACGAGATTGGAATTGTTATTGCCGCAATAGCGGGCTATGATCCATATGAGGCAGCCAATCTTTGGAAACGAATGAAAGCAGCTGGAGGACAGGCACCACCAGAATTATTGAGTACGCACCCATCGTCAGATTCGCGTATAGCCAATCTTACCCGTATGGCACCCATAGCCGTGAAAGAGGCTGCCAAATTTGGGGTAACTTCATTTAAATAATACCCAAATAAAAATATATTGAGAAAGAAAAGCTGTGCATTTGCACAGCTTTTCTATTTTAGTAAGATGAAGCACACACTACAAAAAGGAGATCAAAAGTTATTAAACGCTTGGGCCTTTTACGACTGGGCCAATTCGGTCTATAGTCTGGTCATAGCCTCGGCGGTATTTCCTTTATTTTACGGCGCCCTATTTCGCGCTCAGCAAATAGAAAGTGTCGCCGTTTTTGGAATGATGATCCGCAAAACGCCGCTTATCTTTTATACCACCGCCATTGCCTTTACCATAGTGGCAATTATATCTCCTATTTTATCTGGAATTGCCGATTATTTGGGCAACAAAAAATTCTTTCTAAAGCTATTTTGCTACTTGGGAGCGCTTTCAACCATAGGTTTATTTTGGTTTGAATTGGAACATATATATATCGGGCTACTATTGTACCTACTGGCCCTGGTAGGGTTTTGGGGTAGTTTGGTATTTTATAATTCCTATCTGCCCGATATTGCCTATCCCGAACAACAGGATAGAATAAGCGCCAAGGGGTTTTCTATGGGATACGTGGGTAGCGTATTGTTGCTCATACTATGTTTGGCGATGATATTGGGGTATGAGCAATTTGGTTTTCAGGATGCCAGTCTGCCTACTAGATTGTCGTTTGTACTCACTGGCCTATGGTGGATTGGTTTTAGTCAATACACTTATCTCTACTTGCCTAAGGGGAATAAACAAGAAGGTAAATTAACTAGAGATGTCGTATTTCAGGGTTTTAATGAACTCAAAGGAATATGGAAATCTATGCAACACCAACGACGACTCAAACGCTACCTTATCGCTTTTTTTGTATACAGTATGGCGGTGCAAACAGTGATGCTTGCTGCCGCTTACTTTGGAGAGCAAGAATTAGAATGGGGCAGTGACGACGAACGCACTACGGGGCTAATTGTGAGTATTTTGTTGATTCAGTTGGTCGCTGTTGTAGGGGCGATTTTAACCTCAAAACTATCGGCCAAAATAGGCAATGTTAAAGCCTTGATTGTTATCAATATCATTTGGATTGTGATATGTGCCTGGGCGTATTTTGTTTATACACCCCTACAGTTTTATATAACCGCAGGTTTTGTAGGTCTGGTCATGGGAGGTATACAATCATTATCACGCTCTACCTATGCCAAATTCTTGCCAGATACAGATGACACCACTTCTTATTTTTCTTTTTATGATGTAGCCGAAAAAATTGGAATAATTATCGGGATGTTTTTATACGGACTCATCGAAGATCTTACAGGAAGTATGCGTTATAGCATTGTTTTTCTCATTCTCTTTTTTGTAGTGGGTGTACTATTATTGATCCGTGTTCCTAAAAACAGAACTGTTATAACCAACC
>CAZJWI010000213.1:0-11906 GCA_964549485.1 uncultured Flavobacteriaceae bacterium | reverse complement strand
GGTTTTGAAATCATGTTAAAGCTGGCAAATGGTACGCCAGAACAAAAAGAAATGGCTCAGGATGCCTTAAATCGTTGGTGGTGGCCGTCACTTATGATGTTAGGACCTACAGATGCAGAGTCGGTACACACCGCCCAGTCTATGAAATGGAAGCTAAAGCGAAAAACTAATGATGAGCTACGTCAACAATTTATAGATCAAACAGTACCTCAAGCCGATTTGCTCGGACTTAGCATTCCAGATCCTGATTTAAAGTGGAACGAGGAAACGGGACATTATGACTTTGGAGAAATTGACTGGGAAGAATTTTGGCAGGTGGTCAAAGGTCATGGACCCTGTAACAAAGAGCGCATGAATGCACGAGTAGGTGCTTTTGAGCGAGGCAGCTGGGTGCGCGAGGCTGCTTTGGCTTACGCCAGTAAAAAAGAGGCGCGAAACATTAACAAACAAGCAGTATAAGATGAGTGCTAAAAATTGGCCTCTTTGGGAGGTATTTGTACGTAGTAAGAATGGCTTGGAACATAGGCATTTTGGTAGTTTGCACGCCGCTGATGCCGAAATGGCTTTAGAAAATGCCCGAGATGTTTATACGCGAAGAAATGAAGGTGTAAGTATTTGGGTGGTTGAGAGCAAAAATATTACCGCTAGTAATCCGGAAAACAATGGAGAATTGTTTGAGCCTGCCTCAGACAAGGTCTATCGTCACCCTACCTTTTATGATCTTCCAGATGAGGTCAAGCATATGTAGAGATGCGCTGTGAGCTAGTACAGTTTTTGAACGATAATTAGGGTTTATACAAGACAAGATGAAAAAGGAAGATTTATACCAATATATTCTCGGTATTGCCGATAACAGTCTTATTTTAGGACAGCGACTAGGGGAGCTTTGTGGTCACGGCCCAAGCCTGGAGACCGACATCGCATGTACCAATATTTCTCTAGACCTTTTTGGGCAGGTACGCAGCTATTTTCAATATGCTGCACAATTACAGGCAGATGCCACCGAAGATTCTATCGCCTTTTTGCGACAAGAACGTCAATATCGCAATGTGTTACTAGTAGAGCAACCCAATACCGATTTTGCGTATACAATAACACGTCAATTTTTATTTGATGGGTTTCACTTGTTGTTCTTAAATCAATTGCAACACAGTAGTGACCAGACACTGGTGGCTATTGCAAAGAAGTCAATAAAAGAAGTGAGCTACCATTGGCGTTTTTCTTCAGATTGGATCAGACGTTTAGGCGATGGTACTCAAGAAAGTCACCAAAGAGTGCAAAAAGCAGTGGACGATCTTTGGATGTATACCGACGAATTGTTTCATCTAACAGACGCAGATAAGGCTATGATAGATGCTGGAGTAGGGGTAGCGGTGCCTTCTTTAAAAAAGAGCTATTACGATAAGATTACCGAGGTCTTAGAAGAGGCAACCATAGCAGTTCCAGAATCAAAGTACTTTCACAAAGGAGGTAAACAAGGCATTCACACCGAGCATATGGGATATATCCTCGCCGATATGCAATATATGCAACGCGCGTATCCAAATATGGAGTGGTAATACAACTAGACTCCCAATGATTTAACATCTCATGGTGCTCTATAAGGTAGCCTGATAGCAAATAAACATATGGTATCTCAAAAGCCACATATTCAACCCCAGCTTATTCCTATTTTGGAAGGGGTCTCAGATCCAGAAATCCCCGTATTATCTATTATGGATATGGGGGTGGTACGCGAAGCCATAGAGATAGATTCGGAGGTGAGCGTCAAGATTACACCAACGTATTCGGGTTGCCCGGCTATGGATGTGATTGGTGATGATATCATAGCCGCTTTCGCGAAAGCGGGTAAAAACGCAACGGTAACCCTGGTACTTACACCTGCCTGGACCACAGATTGGATTACCGAGCGCGGAAGAAAGGCTTTAGAAGATTATGGCATAGCAGCGCCTCTAGCACCTGAGGCAGATAAAGAAGCGTTGTTAGGCAATAAAAAAATAGTAAAATGTACCAATTGCGGATCTACCGAAACGCATCTGGTGAGTCAATTTGGATCTACAGCATGCAAAGCACTTTTTAAATGCGATAGCTGTCAAGAACCTTTTGATTACTTTAAATGTTTAAAATAACGCCCGTTTTTCGGGCTTTTTCATATACCTATGGATTCAATACTACTCACAAAAAATAATGGCATTGTCACCCTTACTTTAAACAGACCTGAGGTCTTTAATAGTTTTAATAGGGCAATGGCCTTAGAATTACAAGACAAACTAGATCTTTGTGAGGCTGATGACCAGGTAAGAGCAATCGTATTAAGTGGAAGTGGGAAAGCCTTTTGTGCGGGTCAAGATTTAAAAGAAGTCACAGATCCCAAGGCCAATCCTGGATTTAAAAAAATTCTTGAAGAGCACTACAATCCAATTATTACCAGAATACGATCAATTGAAAAGCCGATACTTGCTGCGGTAAATGGAGTTGCGGCAGGAGCTGGGGCCAATATTGCCCTTGCCTGTGATATAGTAATTGCGCATGAAAAAGTGAGCTTTATTCAGGCTTTTAGTAAGATTGGACTGGTACCCGATAGCGCAGGTACCTTCTTTTTGCCTCGATTGATTGGTTTTGGCAAAGCGAGTGCCGCGATGATGTTGGGTGATAAAATTATGGCAGCTGAGGCTGAGAAATTGGGTATGATTTATAAGGTTACTACGGTTGACGCTTTTCAGGAAACAGTTAATAATCTAGCCCATACACTGGCGCAAATGCCTACTAAAGCTTTGGGAATGACAAAACGTTTGCTTAACGAGTCTATGTCTAATACCTTAGATCAGCAACTCGCTATGGAGTCCAAACTTCAAATAGAGGCGGCTCAAAGTGCCGATTATCAAGAAGGTGTAGCAGCTTTTGTGGCCAAACGTAAACCAGAATTTAAAGGGAAATGATTAAAAATATAGGAATTATTGGAGCAGGAACCATGGGTTCTGGTATTGCGCAGGTAGCAGCTACTGCTGGATGTAGTGTGCGTCTTTTTGATGTAGACGAGAAGGCTTTGGACCGTGCAAAAGGAGCTCTAGAAAAAATTCTCAATCGCCTTATCGAAAAAGGTCGTATTGATGCCGATGAGAAGCATCGAATTGAGCAAAATATCCAATACGTTAGCAAGTTAGAAGCTCTGGCAGACGCTCAATTAACCATTGAGGCCATAGTAGAAAATTTGGAGGTAAAGAAAAAAGTGTTTCAAGAACTCGAAGGCTATGTTTCTGACACAGCTATCATTGCCTCAAACACCTCTAGTTTGTCTATTGCCAGTATTGCAGCATCCTTGCAGCGGCCAGAGCGTTGTATTGGGATTCACTTTTTTAATCCAGCCCCGCTAATGAAACTCGTCGAAGTGGTGCCAGCCGTGCAAACTAACGCTACTACATTAGCACTTTGCGAATCAGAAATAACACGTTGGAAAAAGGTAGTTGCTGTGGCTAAAGATACCCCTGGGTTTATCGTAAATCGCGTAGCCAGACCTTTTTATGGAGAGGCACTGCGCATATATGAAGAGGGGGAGGCAAATTTTGCAACCATTGATGCGGCAATGAAAACACATGGGGGTTTTAGAATGGGCCCCTTTGAGTTAATGGATTTTATTGGGAATGATGTGAACTATGTAGTTACCGAAACCGTGTTTCACGCATTTTATGAAGATCCCAGATACAAACCTTCCTTTACACAACAACGATATAGTCAAGCTGGATATTTGGGGAGGAAGACTGGGAAAGGATATTACGATTATACCAACGCTGATGCCGATAATGCTTTTGGTAATTTAAAGGGAGCACAGGTCGTTATGGCCAATACAAGTGAGTATCATTCAAAGAAAATCTTTGAACGCATACTCGTTATGCTTATTAATGAAGCTGCCGATGCCCTATTCTGGAATATAGCAAGCGCTCAAGATATTGATAATGCTATGACCAAGGGCGTAAATTATCCCAAAGGACTACTAGCGTGGGCAGACGAAATGGGAATTGGTTGGTGTGTACACGAGATGGACAGACTCTACGATGAGTATCGCGAAGATCGATATCGCTGCTCGCCCTTATTGAGGCGTATGCATCAAAAAAAGGAAACTTTTTATTAATGGAAGGAGCAAAAATACCCCATAAAATGCTTTCTCAAGATGCCTATAGCTCTTGGTTGGGTATTGAGATTATTAGCGCCGAGGTTGGTTGTGTAACTGTGGGTATGACCATACGCAAAGAAATGCTCAATAGCATGAATAAAGCCCATGGAGGAATTACCTATGCTTTGGCAGACACCGCTTTTGGTTTTACGGCCAATACACACGGCAAATATGCTGTGTCTATTGAGACCAGTATCAATCATATCGAAGCCCTGGAGGTGGGTGATTATATAACGGCTACTGCTACGGTAAATCTTCAAAAGAATAAGGTAGGGTTTAATGTGGTCGAAGTTAAAAGAGGAAACGAACTTGTAGCGCTATTCAAAGGAGTAGTGTACAGAACAAATAAAGACTGGACAGAATAATATGGAAGCCTATATCATAGACGGAATAAGAACCCCAATTGGAAACTACAAAGGAAGCCTAAGCCCAGTGAGAACTGATGATTTGGGAGCGCATGTGATCCAAGAAATTGTAGAGAGAAACAACAACATACCCCTAGATGCCTATGATGATGTGATATTAGGCTGCGCCAATCAGGCGGGGGAAGACAATCGCAATGTAGCCCGAATGGCATTGCTATTGGCGGGTTTGCCTTTTTCGGTGCCTGGTGAAACCGTAAATAGACTTTGTAGCAGTGGTTTATCGGCCATAATTCATGCCAATCGCGCTATTAAAGCCGGTGATGGAGATTTGTTTATCGCTGGAGGGGTAGAGCATATGACACGGGGTCCTTATGTGATGTCCAAACCAACATCTGCCTACGGAGGCGATGCAAAGATGTATGATTCAACCTTTGGATGGCGTTTTGTCAATCCTAAAATGAAAGAATTATACGGTACTGATGGGATGGGCGTAACTGCCGAAAATCTCGTAGAGAAGTACACTATATCTAGAGAAGATCAAGATGCTTTTGCTTATCATAGCCAGCAAAAAGCTGCTCGAGCTCAAGAAAAGGGTAGGTTGGCCAAAGAAATTGTGGCTGTAGAGATCCCGCAGCGAAAAAAGCCCGCCATCATTTTTAAAGATGATGAATTTATAAAACCGAATACAACCAAAGAGATACTTGCCAAGTTAAGACCTGCTTTTAAAAAAGAGGGTGGAAGTGTCACAGCCGGTAATAGTTCTGGACTCAATGATGGGGCTGCTGCTACTATTATAGCCAGTGAAAAGGCCGTAGAACGATATGGGTTAAAACCCATGACTCGAATTGTTAGTAGTGCCGTTATTGGTGTAGAACCGCGTATAATGGGTATTGGCCCAGTAGAAGCTTCTAATAGAGCCTTGTCAAAAGCTGGTCTTACATTAGATGACATGGATGTGATCGAACTCAATGAGGCCTTTGCTGCACAAGCCTTAGCCTGTATAAGAGCCTGGGGATTACAAGATGATGACCCAAGAATTAATCCTAATGGTGGATCTATAGCCATTGGACACCCGTTGGGGGTCACAGGTACGCGTATTGCCTATTCGGCGGCGCTAGAATTACAGCAACAAAATAAACGCTATGCACTTGTAACTATGTGTATAGGTGTGGGTCAAGGCTACGCTGCCATTATAGAAAATGTAAATCTTAAATAAGAGTAGCGTGGTTGTTCCAAAAGCTAGCGCATCAATATTATAAACATGAACAAAACACAGCACTATATACAGGGAAGTTGGATCGATGGTAAGGGAGATGGTATGCCCATTGAAGATTCGGTCACTGGAGAAGTTTTTACATCGGTAACCACCGAAGGATTAGACACGGCAAGTATACTGGCTTATGGTCGAGATCACGGAGATCGTTTGCGAAAGATGACCTTTCAAGAACGTGGTAATATGCTCAAAAAACTGGCTTTATACCTAACCAAGCGCAAAGCGGCATTTTATGAGTTGAGTTATCGTACAGGCGCCACCAAAATTGATAGCTGGATCGATATTGAAGGTGGATTTGGAAATCTTTTTGCCAATGCTTCTCTGCGTAAACTATTCCCAAATCAAAACTATCACGTAGAGGGAGATCCTATCGATTTGTCTCGCGGGGGTCGTTTTATGGCACATCATATTATGGTACCCAAAGAAGGGGTTGCTGTACATATCAATGCCTTCAATTTCCCTGTATGGGGAATGCTCGAAAAATGCGCGGTAAACTGGATGGCTGGCATGCCCGCCGTTGTGTTACCAGCACCTCAAACGGCTTATCTTACCGAGGCTGTGGTTAGAGAGATTATAGCATCTAATATTTTACCAGAGGGGGCTTTACAGCTTATTAGTGGTACAGCCAAAGATATTTTAGACACCGTAGTCTCTCAAGACGTGGTGACCTTTACAGGCTCGGCCAAGGTGGGGCAACAATTGAGAAGTCACCCTCGATTAACGCAAGAATCTGTACCCTTTACAATGGAGGCCGATTCATTAAACGCATCCATCTTAGGACATGATGCCACCCCGGGCACCGAAGAGTTTAACTTATTTGTCAAAGAAGTACGCAATGAAATGACGGTCAAGTCTGGTCAAAAGTGTACCGCTATTAGACGAATTTTGGTGCCCGAGAATTTGATTGAAGACGTTCAAATTGCCCTTGGTAAAGCCTTGGATAAAGTGACTATCGGAGATCCTAGACTTAAAGAAGTAAGAATGGGAGCTTTGGTAAGTCAAAAGCAGAGAGCGTCGGTAAGAGAGCAAGTACAAAAAATCGCTGATAGTGCCCAACTAGTTTACGGCGACTTGGAAGGGGTAGAAACCCTTGGCGCAGATGCCAAAAAAGGGGCTTTTTTAAAACCTATTTTATTAAGAGAAGATCATCCCTTAGAGAATGAGCAAGCCCATAATATCGAAGCCTTTGGCCCTGTAAGTACCCTAATGCCTTATAAGGATTTGGATCAAGCCATCACCCTTGCCAAAATGGGTAAAGGATCACTAGTAAGCTCTATAGTCACTAATGACGATGATATTGCTCGGTCGTACACTGTAGGCGCAGCAAGTCATCACGGACGTATATTAATTCTCAATCGAGAAAGTGCCAAACAATCTACAGGTCATGGTTCGCCGTTGCCCAATCTTATTCACGGGGGTCCAGGACGTGCTGGTGGTGGAGAAGAGATGGGAGGAATGCGAGGTATTAAGCACTATCTTCAACGTTGCGCTGTTCAGGGCAGTCCTACCTCAATTACAGCCGTTACAGGGATCTATCAGGCCAATGCAAAATACACAGAAGCCAGCAAACATCCATTTGCCTATCATTGGGAAGACATCACTCCAGGCATGTCGCTAAAAACACATAATAGAACCATCACTGATGGTGATATTGTCAACTTTGCCAATCTTACCTGGGATCATTTTTATGCGCATACCGATATCACCTCTTTAGAAGGCAGTATTTTTGAAAAGCGCACAGCTCACGGTTACTTTATTCTGGCTGCAGCAGCGGGACTTTTTGTCTATCCAAACAAAGGGCCGGTGGCGGCAAATTACGGTTTGGAAGAATGTAGATTCTTACGGCCTATTTACCATAATGATACCGTTTACGTAAGACTCACTTGTAAGCAAAAAATAGCACGAGATGTTTCTGGTCCTGAGCACCCTTGTGGTATTGTAAAGTGGTTTGTTGAGGTTTTTGATGCCCAACCCGAAGAAGATCAAGAACCATTAGTAGCCGTAGCGACCATATTAACTATGGTGCAAAAAAAGCAAGAGGTCTTTACAGAAATCACTGATGCCGTGTTTGAGCAAGGCTTGGCCAAACTTGGTGAGGATACCCGCCCGCTATGGGGAAGCATGACCCCGCAGCAAATGGTAGAGCATTTGGAATTGACATATCGCATTGCGATGGGCGAGTTTCAAGATTTTGATATTGCTACTCCAGAGAAGGTTTTGGACAAAGTACATGCTACCTTATACAATTATGAAAAAATGCCACGTGAATTCAATTTTCCACTTTATGAAGCTGGGATACAACCCGCTTTGAAACATGAAAATTTAGCTTTCGCGAAAGCGGCATTACTCAAAACGAGACAGCGCTATCTCAAGTATTACAAAGAGCATCCTGAAGCTACTGCAAAAAATGCAGTCTTTGGAACGCTTAATAAATATGAATGGTATTTGTTAGAACGCAAACACATCAATCACCACTTTGAGCAATTTAATTTACTTTCTTAATCAATTTTTATGTCTGATCCATATGTAAAACAGCAGCTAGACGCTGGTATAGCAACTATAGAATTTTTTCATCCTGCACACAATAGCCTACCGGGTAATTTGCTCGCTCAATTAGCCGATGCAATTACCAAGGCTGGCGAGAATGACGCGGTAAAGGTGATTATTTTAAAATCTGGAGGTGAACGTACATTTTGTGCTGGGGCCAGTTTTAAAGAACTGATTAGTATTGAAGATGCCGAAACGGGAAGGGTTTTCTTTTCTGGATTTGCTAATGTAATCAATGCGATGCGTAGGTGTCCAAAATTTGTGATAGGTCGCGTTCAAGGAAAAACAGTAGGCGGAGGGGTTGGCCTGGCCAGTGCCACCGATTATTGTATGGCGACCCAATACGCCTCCATCAAATTGAGTGAGCTCAACGTAGGCATAGGACCATTTGTTGTAGGACCCGCCGTAGAGCGTAAATTGGGACTTAGTGGAATGTCACAAATTGCTATTGATGCCAATACCTTTTATGATGCAGAGTGGGCACGTCAAAAAGGCCTTTATGCACAGGTTTATGATGATACCGAAGCTTTGGATGCAGCGGTGTCAGCTTTCGCGAAAAATCTTTGCAATTACAACCCTGAGGCCATGAGAGAGATGAAAAAAATCATGTGGGCTGGTACCGAGCATTGGGACGAGTTGCTCGCTGAACGTGCTGCGATTTCTGGACGATTAGTATTATCCGACTTTACAAAAGAAACCTTAAAAAGATTTAAGTAATAGCTAGAGTCAAGACATGATATACGCTTTTAAAGGTCATATACCCGTAGTTGATGCCAGCAGTTTTGTACACCCATTAGCCGCTGTTACTGGTAATGTTATTATTGGTAAAAACTGTTATATAGGCCCTGGGGCAGCCATAAGAGGGGATTGGGGTGAAATTATTCTAGAAGATGGTGTAAATGTTCAAGAAAATTGTACTGTACATATGTTTCCTGGAAAAAGCATCGTATTAAAGGCAGGGGCACATGTGGGGCATGGGGCAGTTGTACATGGAGCCCAACTTGGTCTAAATTGTCTTATAGGTATGAATAGTGTTATTATGGATGATGCCGTTATAGGTGATGAGTCTATCATAGGGGCTATGGCTTTTGTCAGGGCCGAAACCACGATTCCTCGGCGCAGTCTCGTAGTGGGAAATCCTGCCAAGATTATCAAAGAGGTTTCTGATGAGATGCTCGCCTGGAAAACCGCTGGTACTAGACTCTACCAACAATTGCCACAAGATTGTCACGAGTCGCTCAGGGAAGTAGCACCATTGAGACAAATTCCCGACAATAGACCCAGACAAGAAGACTTCTATCAAACCTTAAAGGATTTTAAAAAATCCAATTCCTAAGTGGCCATAAAGCGTTATTGCGGGTTGGATTTGTTGACATAATCCATAAGATCTACATCATTCCCTAACAATACCTGTGTTGGATTGATGCGCCCTTTTTCTGGGCCATTTTCCAATTTGAGTACTCCTCTTGGACATACCGCAGAGCAAATACCACATCCAACACAACTCGATCGGATAATATTTTCTCCTTTTTGTGCGTATGCACGCACGTCTATACCTTGTTCGCAATAGGTAGAGCAGTTGCCACAAGAAATACACTGTCCTCCATTGGTAGTTATTCTAAATCGGGATTTGAATCGTTGTACCAAGCCCAGGTACGCGGCTAATGGACATCCAAAACGACACCAAACGCGATTGCCAAAGATCGGATAAAAACCTGTGCCAATGACTCCAGCAAACCAAGCTCCTATGAGAAAACTATAGGTGTCCTTAATCCATTGCGATTTGATACCCAAAAAAGCCTCTGCTCCAGAAAAATAGCAGTAGAGGGTGACTAGGGTCATCACCAGTGAGAAAACCAATACCGAATGAATAAGCCATCGTTCAATTTTCCAGGCTCTCATACTTTTATCAGAGTGTTGACGATAAGGATCGCCCAGAGTTTCGGCAAGACCACCACATCCACAAACCCGACTGCAATACCAGCGTTTTCCAAAAAAGTAGACCATTAAAGGAACAATTATTAAGGTCAAAACGATACCCCATACCAGAATAAAAAGCCCGATGGCCCCACTTGAGGTAAGCGTATCTAAATTCCATTCAAAGAAAAAATCATAGTCTAAAGGAAAGGCATTTTTGAAATCATAGCCTGGCATATTAAGGCTGTACATGATTTCAGGAATTAAGAAGGCGAAAATGATTTGAAAGAACAACACCGAGGTTGTTCTGAGAATTTGATATTTATTATGTCGATACTTGATATACATCCGTACCCCCATAACAACCATGACGGTACAGTACAAAAAGCCGTATACAAACCATTGGCTGGCTGGCCCCCCATTTAGAACCCTGCTTATAGGATCAAGTATAAAGGTCCAATTCACCACATAATCTGGCATAAAGTACAGCAGTAGATAAAAACCAACGAGATAAATCAATACGCCCCAGGCAATCCAACCTCTATTGGTGCTCGCTTTGTGATAAATACCGTCATTTTTGATACCAGGAGCGCCTAGTAAAATGATATTAGGCAAGATAAAAAGTAGGGCTCCAATAATAGCAAGCCCAAAGGTAAGCCACCATAATAGGCCACTGTTCTCTTTGACATAACCACTCCCAGCTTTTTTGGCGAGATAAAAACTAAAGGTGTGGGGTTTGTCCCAAACCACTCTATCCCATTGTTCTAATTTTTTGTGTTGTTGGTTTGCGCTTTCGAGGGCCGATCTGGTTAATGCGGAAAATGTAAATACGCTATTGATCTGCTGGCCTACCAATGCAGATTCTAATTCGTTTTGGAGTAATTCACTTTTAATATTTCGGGATGATATAAAGTCTGAAATATCAGCCTTACTCAACTTAAAGGACCCCAAAAAAAGAGTTGCAGTAAAAATGCTTAAACCTACTAAGAAAAGGACTAGGCCTGTATATTTAATTGTTTTCATATGTTGATATGCTAGGTTATGAGGTGGTAAAGATGCGATTCCAGCTTTTCTTCTTTAGTTGAAGTTGTGTGCCAAAACGATTATTGTAGGCAGAAAGGATGTCTTTTTCAAAGCTTTTAAAAAACTCTGGATCAAAATTGGCATCGCGAAGATGTGCTACTACATAGTCTGTAGATCGATTTTCAGTAAGCCATCTGTCAAACATCTGGTGTCGCATCCGAATGCCAAATACATTAATGCCTTTAAAGGTTCTGTCTGATTCATTTAATTCTATGGTGATACACTTGTTGTCATCTGGATGCATCCAGTGAAAATGTGTATGACCTTCCAGGGGCTTGGAGAATACCCAGCCGTAGGTTTGATATTCAATGTCCAAAAATTTGGCGCTGTTAAACCAATGCCCAGGATTGTAACTTCGGGGATGACCGCAAATAGTCTGTGCTACCGTTTCTCCCATCATACGCCCAGTATACCACACTGCTTCGATAGGCCGTCTTAAACCGATGGCTTCGCGCTGCTGAGCGCAATCTCCTACAGCGTAGACGTTGGGGATATTTGTTTCCAACTCTCGATTGACTAGAACACCGCGATCGCATGCAATATTACTGTC
>CAZJWI010000212.1:0-5676 GCA_964549485.1 uncultured Flavobacteriaceae bacterium | reverse complement strand
GCCTCAATTGCTCTAATATTACGTCCTTCACGACCAATGATGCGACCCTTAACGTCATCACTTTCCAAATTAAATACAGAAACGCAGTTCTCTACTGCTTCTTCTGTTCCAATACGCTGAATTGTATTGATAATTATTTTTTTGGCTTCTTGCTCGGCAGTCATTTTGGCTTCTTCCATAGCACCTTGAATGTGGGCCATGGCGTCGGTGCGTGCCTGATCTTTAAGAGATTCTACCAGTTGTTCTTTGGCATCATCGGCAGATAGGCCTGAAATCACCTCCAACTGCTGAATTTTGCTTTGATGCATCTTATCAATTTCCTGCTGCTTTTTTTCGAGATATTCAACGCGTTTTGAATAATCCTTCATTTTATCTTCGGCAGCTTGATTTAATTTTTTTGTCTTTGACAATTCGCTCCCTAATTGTGATTCTTTATCGCGAATGCGCTTTTCGGCATCTGCCATTTTCTTATCTCTAGATAAAATGACTTTCTCGTGTTCAGACTTGAGTTCGATAAATTTTTCTTTGGCCTGAAGTATTTTATCTTTTTTAATAGCCTCTCCCTCAGATTTGGCTTCTTTCAATATGCCTTGAGCGCTTTTCTTAGCGCGTTGTATCATTTGAGAAGCGTTATTTCGCTCAAGCATTTTTGCGGCCAAAAAGCCTAATGCCAGTGCGATCACACCTACGATAAATAAGAGTACTGTATGTTCCATAAGATGGTTTACTTCCAACTCTTTTTCACAAAAAATTGGATGGTTTAATATGCTTTAGCGAACGATTCGCAATAATGCCTATAAAGACAAAAAAAAGCCTGCATTAGTCCCGTATTTTGTATAAACTCCTAATAGTAAGGATTAGGGCTAGAAAACTGATCAAGGTTCCGTCTACCTGAATTGCTTCAGTAACGGCATGCTTTTACAATTTAGAGTCACCCTTTATAAAAAATAACTGTTGAGTTTATCAAAAAAATAACCAATGCAGGCAGTAATATGCTGTTGTATGTAAAGAACGTCTATGCTAGTTTCTCATCGAGCAAATTGCAGAGTTTGTTAAGCCTTTCTGCAGTTTCAGCGCTTAGAGAATCTTCATCTATAGTTTGTTGGGTAACCTGAGATGCAAATTGTAAGGCACACATGGCCAAAACATCCTGCTTATCTCTAACGGCATAACTCTCTTCAAATTGTTTAATCATCGCTTCAATTTTTTTGGTAGCCTTCCGCAAGCCCTCCTCCTGTTCTACAGGAATGGTAAGCGGATATACCCTATCGGCTATAGACAATTTAATCTTGAGCTTTTCTGCCATACAATAACCTATTCAGAGAGGGTAACGATGCACGCATCTATCTCCCTAATCAAGGCATTTATTTTTAGTTTGGTTTCCCGTTTAAATTCGTTACTGCCTAGTAATGCGTTCGCCGTTTTGAGCGTTTTGACTTTCTGATCTCCTATTTCGAGTTCTTTAGGGAGTCGCTCATTTTCTTGTTGCAGTGCAGTAAGCTCTTGTTTTAAAGCTACCTGCTTTTGCAGTACATCTTCGTATTGTATTAACAAAGTAGCAATTCTAATTTCAAGAGAATCAACAACTTCAGACAAACTACTCATAACGATGATGCATATACTACGATACACAAAGTTAACATTACATAGATACAATTACAATAGAATAGCCCAAAAAATAGCAAAACTAGCCTTATCGCTTCAACATCAAGCCTATAGGCTAAACTTCTTGATCTAAACGATCTGTTTTCACTATGGTGGCATACCTCATACTTGCTATGGCTTTTAAAAGACTACAATCGAAATCCGTATTTTTGTAAAAAAGACTATCCGTGAGCTTTACTAAAACCACAGAAACTGACTCTCATTACGATCATTTAGAAAAAATGAGTACCTCAGAGTTGTTATCTCATATAAATAAGGAGGATAAAAGTGTTCCCATCGCAGTGGCCAAAGCGCTACCACAAATTCACCAGGTGGTAGATCAGGTGGTGTCAAAACTAAAAAACGGAGGGCGTCTTTTTTATATGGGAGCAGGGACTAGTGGTCGTCTTGGAGTAGTCGATGCAAGTGAATGCCCCCCTACCTTTGGGGTATCAGATGACCTTGTCATAGGGATTATCGCGGGTGGAGATACAGCCATAAGAAAGGCCGTCGAGTTTGCCGAAGACAGTACTGATCAGGGTTGGCAAGATCTACAAGACCATCATATCACTTCAAAAGACGTCGTAATTGGTATAGCGGCTTCGGGTACAACGCCATATGTAATTGGCGCCTTAGAAAAATGCAAGCAGAACAATATTCTTACCGCAAGTATAAGTTGTAACGCCAATAGCCCGCTATCACAAACAGCTCAATACCCAATCGAGGTTATAGTTGGTCCTGAATTTGTGACTGGAAGTTCCCGTATGAAGGCTGGAACGGCTCAAAAATTAGTACTTAATATGATTTCGACAGCGACGATGATTAAATTGGGGCATGTACACGGCAACAAAATGGTAGACATGCAATTAAGCAATGATAAATTGGTCGCAAGAGGTACCAAAATGGTGATGAAAGCACTGTCTATCGAAGAAATCAAAGCCAAAGAAATCTTACTCAAATACGGCAGTGTCCGCAAAGCGATTCAACACTATGAGCACGAATAAAGAAATACTTTTTAAAGGAGTAAAGATTATGGGAGGCACCTTGTTTCTCCTCATTTTGGCACCCTTAATATTAAATTCATCGTTTAAGAATCAAGATCATCCGCTTTTTATCCCCGTTTTTGGTGTGGGCATCATTTGCCTATTTGCCGCGATCTATTTTGGCTTTAAAGGTATACGTACTTTGATGAAGGCGCTGTTCAATGATTAATATTATATCCCTTCACGTTTGGGTATTGGCGTTGTTGGATTATAGCCAAATCCAGCAATAGCTACGTCAACTTTAAGCGCTGCCAGCATATAAGCGATAATGGCATAATGATGAGTGGCATGAGAGTTGGCGTGAGCTAAGATACTCTCTAGTGTATACATAATACTTACCTTTCCCTGACCCAAATTATCGGTAACGTGTAGGAGGTAATCTGTATTCACATTCGTAAAACTCGACAACTGCTCTTGAATTCCTGCAATATGTTTTTTGGCGTAAGCTCTATCTGTTGCTATACGCTCATCGCGTTTTCTCGCTGTGAGATCAATTTTATTTTCCTGTAAACCACAAATGATACAATCAAAAAAATCTAGAGCGTGTCTTATATGGGAGCCAATACTGCTGTAATAAGGCGCTACAGATTCATCGGTATATGTCTGTTGTGAAATATCATCTATTAGAGCTATGGCATTATTGAGATTGGAATGAATAGCTGCAATGATGGTTGAACGCATAAATTTTACTTTTAGTAAATATAACTATTAAAGCTGTGTTTAGCCACTTCATTTATATATAGTTAGGTGTATGGGCAAGTCCTGCCTCTGGCAGCACTGGGCTATACGCTCTTACGCTTCGCCCTATAGGCTGCAGGGTAACCGCTGCTATCCCTCTTGCGATCTGACGCATAATAGGCTGTCTGATACTTAGATAGGGGTAGATCATATTAAGATGGGTTTATAATGGCGGGTAGGATATATGCTAACAACATTTTTTCAACATCTATATGTGCATAGGGTAAATTGTAGGCAGAGGCGGTGATCACTACCACTAGTGGAAGGTCCTTAAAAATATAAATCTTATTACCTCCATTGCCAGAACTGTAAGAGACCTCATAGGTGGTATCACCTAGAGTCAAAGTCTTATTCCAAAAAAGATACCCATAGCCCTCCTTATTTGTTTTTGAGGTAGACAGCCACGGCGAAAGACTTTTACCAACCCAGGCCTTCGGTAATACGCGACGGCCATTCCAAAGGCCATCATTCTTATATAATTGGCCAAATTTGGCAAGATCTAAAGCGCGCAACTTGATACTTCCTGCGGTATTGCCTACACCTTGTGGGGTATATTGCCATGAGTATGTTGTAATATCTAAGGGTTTAAATAATTTCTTATCAGCATAAGCCACTAAGCCATTAGGAACTTTGGAATGTAAGATATCTCCAAGAAGAATAACACCAGCTGTAAAGTAAGAAAATCTTGCGGTATCATTGGGTGGCGTTGCCATAGGTAAATCTAAGGCAAACTTGACCCAATTAGATGTAGGGTACATTTTCTCTTCATTACCAGGGCTATTTGGTTGAGTATCATCTGCATCAAATCCAGACGACATAGTCAATAAATGGTGTAAGGAAACCTGAGCCTTACGATTGGAAAAATTTGAAAACTTCTTTAGAGCATAGTATTGATCTAGGGTTTCAAACTCATTAGAAATATACCCATCAGCTATCGCCATTCCCAACAAGGCCGAGGTAAATGATTTTCCCACAGACCGTGTATCGTGTAAACTATCGCGTGAGCTACCATTAAAGTATTCTTCTAATAATAATTTCTGATCCTTTATGACAACAATACCGTTTATATGCTCAAATCGCTTTTGTAGTATTTTCTTATTCAAAGCTTCAATTTGTTCATGATCAAAATCGTCATTAGAGATCTCCCAATCTGTCGTAGGCGCAATTTGCTGAATGGCAATTTTTTCATTTGCTATTGGCTGTTCTGCTACTTGAATAATCAAATCGCCACTACGCAAAACGTTACTAAGCACCAAGCCATTGTCTGCTGTATTGAGATAGGCTCTTAGTTCTATTGTAAGTGTATGACTACCTTGGGCTAACACATCTCTGCCACCACCCATCTTCATAAATTTTAACCACATAAACCACCCCCAAAAATCTATAGGTCGAGGGGTGACCATAGGTATATCATAAGATCGTTTAGTTGTCTTATCGGCTGTAGTACCTGCTCCGGGATGCAGATTTTCTTTATAAACAACTTGATTATCAACCAGAAAAGTAAACTGAAAATTTCCCGTAGATATCAGCGTTTCTTCATTTGCTTTGGGATCCAATAAGGATAAATAATGGATCAGTGGATGCTCTAATATAAAATGTGCCGAAAGATACGTATCACTATGACGATTCCAATGAGTGATATATTCATTAGTTTTTTGATTATGACGCGACCTATCTATGGCAGTAAATCTAATTTGATCAGCATTAGGACTTAAGCGGTCGGTTGATAGGTCAGCTCCCTGGACTTGTGAATATAATCTAGCTGGTGTGATTAATATGATGCCACAAACCAATACTAAAACATAGTTCTTAATATTTGACAAATTGTTATTGTAAAAGTATCTAATGATCTGTATCCCTTTAATGATGCACATACTCGTAAAGTTTATATTTTAATCATAAGACCCCTATTTGGAAAATAAGGTTACATACTTCCGCATAAAATAGGTCACATTAGTGATTACCTTTATTGTGACAAAAAGACTCAAGTCTAGCAGGGCCATAAATTACATCAAGTAGGCTAGCATTTTTGTCATTAACTAGGTTTACGGCATTAGAAAAGGTAGCGAGACTAAACTCTTGGGAGTAGTTTTCTTCTGATTTGCTGAGATTAGGGCATAAAAAAAGGTCTGACTCTTATTAGAATCAGACCTTAAAAAGGCGGCGACCTACTCTCCCACGATTGTAGTACCATCGGCGCTGGCGGGCTTAACTTCTCTGTTCGGAATGGGAAGAGGTGAGCCCCGTCGCT
>CAZJWI010000211.1:0-20226 GCA_964549485.1 uncultured Flavobacteriaceae bacterium | reverse complement strand
GCATTTTTGTCAATAATGGCTTGTTGAGAAAAAATGAGTACGATGAGGTACTCCAACAGTATGAGGGGATGGGCCTTAATGTAAAAGGAGTAGATGCCTCAGACCGTTTTCTGGATGCCCTTGCCGGGGAAAGCGATCCCGAGATCAAACGCAAGGCCATAGGCAGGATATTTATTGAGGTTTTTGACGATGAGAGCAGAATGGTGACCAACGCAAAATGGTTGGGACAGGGAACGATTTATCCAGATGTTATCGAATCGGTTAGTGCTACCGGCGGGCCAAGTGCTACGATAAAGTCACACCATAATGTGGGCGGGTTACCTGATTTTATGAAATTACAGGTGGTTGAACCCCTGCGTATGTTATTTAAAGACGAAGTAAGACGCGTTGGCGCCAGTATGGGCTTGCCTACTCAGTTATTAGGTAGACACCCATTCCCGGGACCGGGATTAGCCATACGCATACTGGGGGATATTACCGCAGAAAAAGTACGTATCTTACAAGAGGTAGATCATATCTTTATCAAAGCCTTACGGGATTGGGGATTGTATGACGATGTGTGGCAGGCCGGGGCTATGTTGTTACCGGTCAACTCGGTGGGGGTTATGGGTGATGAACGCACCTATGAAAAATGTGTGGCCCTTCGGGCCGTAGAGAGCACTGATGGGATGACTGCCGACTGGGTGAATTTACCTTACGACTTTTTACAAAAGGTGTCCAATGATATAATAAATAAGGTAAAAGGCGTTAATAGAGTGGTATATGACATCAGTTCTAAACCACCCGCCACCATCGAGTGGGAATAAACCAATTTTATGAAGAAAGTCCTCCTTATAGCAGCTATATGGTGTTGTTGCGCTTTCGCGAAAGCGTGCACCTCATCAACCGCTGTGTTTCAAGAATTTGTCTCACATCAGGTTGAAGCTGGCGAAACCGTATACAGTATTTCAAAGAAATACAATGTAACCGAAAAACAAATCCTCAAACTCAACCCGGACGCCAAACGTAGTTTATACGAAGGTTTGGTATTGATCTTACCAGCCGATGCAAAGGCAAAAGAAGAAGTGGTGGTTGCGCAAAATACCCTGAAATTTAAAAAGCACAAGGTTAAACGCAAAGAAACGCTTTACAGTATTTCAAAAAAGTATGGTGTCTCTCAGGACGCTATCAAGCGATTTAACAAGCAATTGTATAGTGAGCCCTTACGCAAGGGTGATAAAATTCAAATCCCACTTAATTATGAAACGCCGGCTGTTACAGATACCAGTGTTGGATCTGGGATGAGTACAGAAGGTCCGCCTAGAGATCAGCCCAACTACGGCACTCATATTGTAAAAGCCAAAGAGACCAAATACGGTGTGGCTCGTATGTATGGAATTACCATCGCCGAGCTCGAAGCCATGAATCCAGCAATGGGCGAGGGGCTTCAAGAAGGGGCGAGTATAAGAGTGCCTCGAGAAAGAGTTACAGAGACAGCTATCATTGACACCGATACCTTTTCATTTTACGAAGTAGTTAAAGGGGATACGATGTTTAGCCTGTTACGTCGTTTGGACATGAAGGCAGACGATTTGTTGGCACTCAATCCGGCATTAGCTGATGGGCTTAAGGAAGGTATGGTTCTAAAGATTCCCAAGACCAGCGATTTAGCCACTGAAGTCATCATATCTAATAGTGGTATGGCTACAGAGAATCAAGTCGTGAATCTTGCCGATAGTATCACCGTGTTGTCAACCAAGAAGTTGGTATTGATGTTACCCTTTGGGCTTAATCGCATTGATGCAGACACGACACTTACAGAAAAAGACCTCTTAAAAAAGGATTTGCTTCTGCGGATCTCGCTCGACTTTCACTCCGGTGCGCTTATGGCTATAGAAGCGGCCAAGGCGCGAGGTATCTCTGTAGATCTGGAGGTTTTAGATACTCAGTATGATCGTTCTAACGGAACAGCTACCAATGCGCGTTATGTAGAAAATGCTTTAGACAACAGAAAGATAAAAGGCGCCGATGCGGTTATTGGTCCAATTATGAGTAGTAATGTTAATAGAGTGTCTAGTATTTTGCGACCCTCTGGAATTCCTGTCATTTCACCATTAACCGAAAAAGTGACAGAAGCCAGCAATGTCTTTCAATCAAGACCTAGTTATCAAAAACAGGAAGCTTTAATGCTCTCTTACCTAAAAGCAAAGGCCGAAGACAAAAATGTAATTATTATCGCTGATGCCAAAAATCAAGGAATACGCTCTAAGCTTAAAGCATTGTTTCCTGGGGCTAAAGAAGTAGTCCCGAGAAGTGGTGATAAGGGTTATTATTTATATCCAGACGATATTCCCAATCAAATTTCGGCTACTCAAGAAAATTGGGTCATCCTAGAAACCAATGATATTCCACTTATTAGTAATGTGACCACCAATCTCAATACGCTAACAAGCGATCATTCGATCACCTTATTAACCACAGATCGCGGATCGGCCTATGATAGCGACGAGATACAACACTTACACCTAAGTAATTTAAAGTTTCATTTTCCTTCAATCAACAACGAGGCAGAAAATGAGGCAACCCAACTATTTACTGAGGCTTATGAAGACAAATACACCATAAGCCCTAGTCGTTTCGCGATTAGAGGATATGATATCGTTTATGATACGCTACTGCGTCTGGCGTACAAAGAGACGCTAGATCAGGCAGCATATACGGGTATTGAAACAGAACAGGTTGAAAATAAATTTAGTTATAAGCCAGCTTCGCGCGGAGGGTTTATCAATGATGCCGTTTACTTAATGCGCTACGGTGATAACCTTCAACTGGAAGAAATACCTTTAGAATCTTTCTTAGATGAATAAAAAAGAAGGTGCTTTTTTAAGCACCATCTTTTTTCTATAGACCACCGTTGGCTTGCAAATCTGCGATGCAAAGCTCATCAAAATCGGGTATGGTTGACAGACTACTACTATTAAAGATGTTTGTCACTGTTTGGAAATACATCAAACAATCTTCTACCACACAGTGTCTGTTGTTATCTGGGTCTTCATGATCTGAAGTAAGAGGCGTTCCTATATTTACAAGACCAAAGATATGTCCAAACTCATGACGCAAGGTAGAGGTTTCTATTAGCGTTCTATTTATCCCGGTAGGAGACTGATCTGCCAGATCCATAAATGTTTTTTCATAAATCACCATAGAAGTGTTGCGATAGGCTGTACCCAATACCACCGAACTCCCAGAATTTGAAGCCGAGTTGCCATCAGAAAAAAAGATATATACTCCAATTTCGTCACCATTATTAAAAACTGTGCGATGTTCATCTTCTATGGCTACAATTTCGTTTATTGTGTAGGGAGGTGTTTGTGTAGGTTCAATCCTGTTTTCTACTATGGTGATCCCATCGGGTTTATCCAAATGCTGTTCTAAAAAATCGTCGATAAGGTCTATGGTTTCTTGTGTGGGTCTAAAGCCATCAGGGTAGGCGAGTTCTACACGCAAGCTCGTAAATTCATCGGCAGACAATAGTTCGTTTGCAGAGGTGCCTAAAGGTTGTTTATTGGCGCTATTTTCGGTTGTTTGTTGCGAGTTAGTATCGCCGTTGTCGTCATTTTCACAACTTACACCGATCAAACCTATCAAAACTAAGATTGCTATTGCTTTCTCAAAGCGAAGTGAAGTCCTTTTCATATATTTATGCATACTAATTAATCGTAAAGATGAAGAAATTATTACTTATACTTTTTGTTTTTATTGCAAATGTAAGCTTAAAAGCACAAGAGAATAACTTTAGACAAGATGTATTGGCTTATCTCGAAATTAACGGCACTACTCAGCAATACAGTCAGGCCATCGATCAGCTTTTTGATTTACTCAAGCGGCAATATGCCAACCATGAGATAGACGACAATGTTTGGGTTGCCTTACGCAAAGAGTCTCAAGGAGAATTAGGTAAAATAAAAGCTATGTTGGTTTCTGCCTATAGAGGGACTTATTCACAAGAAGACATTCAAAATCTTATAACATTTTACAAAACAGATGCTGGTAAGCAATTACTACGAGATCAGACCGCGATGACAGGGCAGCAACGCGAGGATGCGAGCGTGTTTTACAATAGTGAAACGGGTCAAAAAGTTTTGAACTCGCGCGATAAAATCTCACAAAGTGTAGCCGAGGTTTCTGAAATTTGGAGTCGAGATTTGTATAGAATGATGCGCGATAAACTAGCCGAAATGGGCTATCTTATGCAAGAGTAAGTCTGGCGAGATAATCGTAATGTGAGCCTTCCATTATAAGGTCACACTTCAGCCCATTTTGCAGGGCATAGCCAGCCAAAGTTTCAAAATCTAGATATAACCAATCAAAGACAGGTCCCTGGACTGTTTTGTAATGCATTTGGTAACTCACCTCCCCATAATAGTTTTTATGCGTATCTATCCAGAAACCACCATCGTCGTCTTCAAACATATATTTAATATCAGAACTATCAATTAAGATTTGACCTCCTTTTTTAAGCAGTGTTTTTAAGTGTTGCAAACAACGATCTACTTTGTCAATAGTTTCAAAGATGCCTGTACCATTCATTAAGAGCAGTAGCGTATCGTATTGGCCTTTGTGTTCAAAAACATTTTGGTGGAGCATTTGATACCTTGCCTTAGTTTCACTCTTTTCAAGACGCTTTCGCGAAAATTGAACCGCCCCTTTAGAAACATCTAGACCAGTAACTTCTATGCCCTGTTTACTCAGCCATAAGCTATGACTTCCAGCACCCGAGCCAATGTCTAAGGTCTTCCCTTTACACAGGCTTAGCGCCCGTTGCTCAAGAGGTGGCATTTGCTCAAAAGACCTACACAGATAAGCCAGTGATAAGCTATCGTCTTCGGCAATAGAGGAGCTTACAATGATGTCTTGAGGGCTGTTATCATTTAGATAATCACTTAAGGCTAGGCCAAAAATATCTTGAGTAGGAGTCATGAGATACATATATTTGCGCTATGGAAGAGATCATCAAAGCCCTGCCAAAACGGGCCAAAGATAAGGAGAATGAAAACAAGAAGTTTTTTGCTAAGCTCCGAGCCAAGCCTCCTAAGAATCTCGACTATATTATGCAAGAGTTGCACGAGAAGGAATTTCAAGTGACAGATTGTTTGTCTTGTGCCAATTGTTGTAAAACAACAGGCCCGCTTTTTACATCAAAAGATATCAGTCGTATATCCAAACGCTTTAAGATGAAAGAGTTCGACTTTATTCAACAATATTTACGAATAGACGAGGATAACGATTATGTATTACAACAAACACCATGTGCATTTTTAGGAGCAGATAACTATTGTTCGATTTACGAATATCGCCCAAAGGCCTGTCGCGAATTTCCGCATACCGACCGCAAGAAATTTCAACAGATATCCAAACTCACTTTAGAAAATGTAAAAATGTGTCCAGCCGCATTTAACATTGTTGAGGCTTTAAAGAAAAGCGTAGCCAAAGGCAAATAACTCCCTGCAATGGGCCGGTCTTTGACCAAGTGTTCAATGCGCGATCACGTATTTGTAGACCATTTTATGGTGCGTTTATTTTTTTTTTGGAGCTCGTTGTAACAAATTGATAAGCAACTCGTCTTCCTTATAACTAACCAAGCAGCATGGATCAAATAACATTCATACAGCAAGTGAATCCGTTTAAGGATAAGGTGTACCGCGTGGCCAAGCGGTTGCTAATATCTGATGACGAGGCTCAGGACGCTACTCAGGAAATACTTCTGAAATTATGGACGCAACGATCCAAGTTTGCACAATATCGAAGTGTAGAAGCATTTGCAATGACGATGACAAAAAATTATTGTTATGATAAGCTCAAGGCCAAGAGTAGTTCTAATTTAAAAATTGTCCATAACAATTATGAAGATCAATCCTGGAATACAGGACGTCAGGTCGAAGTTGCCGATGAGGTCGCATGGGTGTTTAAACTGATGAAAGACTTACCCAAGCAGCAGCAATTAATAGTGCAACTAAGAGATATTGAGCAATTTAATAATAGCGAGATAGCCAAGATGCTCGAAATGAACGAAACGGCAGTTCGGGTGGCGCTATCAAGAGCGAGAAAAACATTGAGAGAAGCATTAATTAAAAAACAGAATTATGGAATCCAATAAGGTAGAGCGACTATTGGAACGCTATTTTGAAGGCGAGACCGATCTGAGCGAGGAAAAAGTCCTGAGAACCTACTTCACCTCGGGTGAGGTGGCACCACATCTTCAGGCATATGTTGGGCTGTTTTCGGCTTTCGCGAAAGCGCAAGAAGACACCTTTGAATTACCCATTGAGATTCCTAGTAAAGGAAGAAACACCACTTGGTTGGTAAGTGCAGTGGCCATAGTTTTAGTATGTATTGGCTTTCTGATACAGCAGCAAGCAAGCGAGCAAACCGTAAGCGGTGATTTTAAAGACAACCCTGAAATGGCTGTTTTAAAAGCAAAACAATCCTTGTTATTAGTCTCAAAGATGATCAATCAAAGTACGTCGCAGCTGGGCGCCGTAAAAGCCTTTGATAATGCACCCAGCTCATTTTTTAAATAAAATTTTAAATCCAAAAACAATGAAAAAAGTAATAATAGCCTTAGCCTTTGTCATGTCGTCTATCGCCTTAACAGCACAAAGTGAATTTGACAAATTTGAAGATGTAAAAGGCGTTCAGTCTTTGATTATGAATCAAAAGATGTTCAAATTGCTAAGTAAAGTAGATCTTAACGCATCAGACCCTGAAGTACGAGCATATAAAGAATTGGTAGATAATCTTGAGAATATTAAGATGTACACCAGTAGTGATGCCGGGGTGATGTCACAAATGGCAGCTGCGATGAAATCCTATCTAGGGAAAGGAAAATTACAAGAACTTATGCGAGCTACCGGAGATGAAGGTACAGCTAAGTTTTATTATATCCCTGGCAAATCTGATGATTACGTAAGCGAATTTGTCATGTTTCTCAATGGAAGTGTAGATGGAGAGAATCGCGCGGTGTTTTTTCAACTCACAGGTAATATTGATTTAAAGCAGGTATCTAAACTCGCTCAAGAATTTGATTTTAAAGGTAGTGACGAGCTAAAAGATGTAGAAAACGCTAAAAAAGGATAAACTATGAAGACAATAATAAAAAGTATATTGGCAATGGTTGTGTGCAGTTTGTTCTTGGTGAGCTGTAGCAATCAGCAAAGCTTGCAGGAATATTACGTAGACAATCAGGAAAATTCCAATTTTGTAATGGTTGATGTGCCTACCAGTCTAATTAGCGAGGATAGTGAAGCGCTTGATGCCGAGCAAAAAAAGATTTTAAAAACCTTGCGTAAAATCAATATTATGGCCTATCCATTAAAAGCGGATACCCAGGCCAATTTTGAAAGTGAGAAAACTAAAGTCAATACAATTTTGGCCTCCGATGATTATCAAGAATTGATGAAAGTCAATTCGGATATGGGAGCTATGAAATTGTATTTTAGAGGAGAAGAAGATGCCATAGACGAAGTAGTGGTGTTTGCCTCCGAAGATAGCAAAGGATTTATGCTTGCTCGATTATTGGGCGATGATATGAATATTGGTGATATGATGAAACTCGCACAATCTATGGAGAAAGGTGATATTGATGTTTCTCAGTTTGAAGGCGTCATGGATGTCTTTAAAGATAACTAAGCACATCTACATATAGCGATAACCACTCATTTTATAGGTGTTGAACAACCTAGAACTCCCGCCATAAGGCGGGAGTTTTTTTGGATTTAATTCTGAGTAGTAAGGCTTAGACCTCGACATCCATAACATCGGTGACCACATGGTACCTGGGGTCATCTATGGCAGACTCTATGACGGTTTCAAATTCTGGATTGGCTTTTAGTAATAAGGCCTTACATTCTGGACTGAGGTGCGTCAACTTAATGGATTTGCCAGCATCCAAATATTTATTAGCTACGTTGCGTAGCGCTTCTATCCCCGAATGATCGTTTACCTGGGATTCTATAAAATCGATTTCGACTTTATCTGGATCGTTACGCACATCAAATTTGGCGTTAAAATTTTGAATAGATCCAAAAAATAACGGACCCCATATTTGATACACTTTAGTGCCATCTGGTTTGATATGTTTTCTCGCTCTAATGCGGATGGCATTGCGCCAAGCAAATACAAGCGCACTCATGATCACTCCTGCAATAACGGCGATGGCCAAATCTTTCCATACTGTAATGGCAGAAACGGCAATCAAAACAAAGGCATCGGCCAGCGGTATTTTGTTAATGATTCTAAAACTAGACCAGGCAAAGGTGCCAATAACCACCATAAACATCACACCTACCAGCGCAGCTATTGGTATTTGTTCGATTAGCGAAGCGCCAAATAATACAAAACACAATAGTGCTACTGCAGCGACTATTCCCGACAACCTTCCGCGACCTCCAGAGTTGACATTGATAATAGATTGCCCAATCATAGCGCATCCACCCATGCCTCCAAAAAGGCCATTGAGAATATTGGCACTTCCTTGAGCCACACATTCTCTATTTCCGGAACCTCGTGTTTCGGTGAGATCGTCGATGAGGTTTAAGGTCATCAGAGACTCTATAAGACCCACTGCTGCCAATACTCCTGCAGTAGAGATAATAAGACCCCAGTGCCCTTCTAATGTATCGAGGAGACTAAAAATTTGTATTTGAAAGCTAGGTAGACCTCCTTCCAATCCGGATCCTCCACCGTCACGAATAAAAGAGCCTACCGTGCTCATATCTAATTTTCCAAAAATTACTATAGCGGCAACCACTAGTATAGCTACCAGGGCAGCGGGCACCTTGGTGGTAAGCTTAGGGAGTAAATACATAATCGCCATAGTGAGCCCTACAAAAGCCATCATCATCCAGAAGGAACCATTGGCAAATAGATCTGAAAACCATTGCCCGGGCTCGCTCCATAGACTAACGTCCTCTGGCGTTACTTGAGGAAACAACGACAACTGAGATAAGAATATGACAATTGCCAGCCCATTGACAAAGCCCATCATCACTGGATGTGGAATCAGGCGAACAAATTTTCCAAGTTTAAAAATTCCAGCGGTTATTTGAATAGCTCCAACAAAGAGCAAAGTGATAAACAACCATTGCAAACCGAGGTTTTCTATTGGCGTTGCCAAGGCATCACCTACTTGATTACCTTTTTGTATCATATGTACCATGACCACTGCCATGGCACCGGTAGCACCAGAGATCATTCCGGGTCTTCCTCCAAAGATAGCGGTCACTATCCCCATCATAAAGGCACCATAAAGACCAACCAATGGATCTATACCCGCAACAAAAGCAAAGGCTACGGCTTCTGGGACTAGGGCTAATGCCACGGTCAATCCCGAGAGGATATCGTTTTTTGGATTGTCTGTGAAATTATTAAATAGTGCTGTCATGTGGCTAATTTTCAAAGGGCGCAAAGATATGATATTCTTTGGGGTAGCCCTAATGGCTCCTTTCTAATTTTTATAGTGGGTCAATTTTGTGATGCGCAGGCCAAGTGGTAGCATCATTTTAAGAGTAGCTGATCTTTAGAGCGCAACTGTAAACTACTCCCTGAATTTGGTACAAGCCAATAAATAAGCCCTACATTTGCCCAAATTTGAAATGAGTGATTCTTGTGTAATTGACATTTCTTAAACCATATTTATGTCATTTGAATCATTAGGTCTTTCTACATCTTTATTGAAAGCCGTTACTGAAAAGGGATATACCCATCCTTCACCCATACAAGAAAAAGCCATACCACAAATATTAGAAGGAAAAGACGTATTGGCCTCTGCCCAAACAGGTACTGGAAAGACCGCTGGATTTACGCTTCCTATTTTACAACTCTTATCAGAGCAAGCCCCAACCAAAAAACGTGTGATACGATCACTTATTTTGACCCCGACACGAGAATTGGCGGCACAAATACATGAAAATGTAACTGCTTACAGTAGTTTCCTGGATATTCGTGCTACTGTCATTTTTGGCGGCGTCAATGCCAATCCTCAAATTAGAACACTGCGGCAAGGGGTTGATATTTTAATTGCCACACCTGGACGCTTACTCGATTTGCAGCAACAAGGCTATGTTTCGCTTAAAAGCGTAGAAATTTTAGTGTTAGACGAGGCAGACCGTATGCTCGATATGGGTTTTGTAAGAGACATAAAGCGCATCATGGGCCTATTGCCAAAAAAACGTCAGAGTTTATTGTTTAGCGCAACATTCTCTGCCGCTATTAAAGATTTAGCCAACGGTCTTTTACACCAACCAATCTTGATAGAGGCTACTCCAGAAAACACTACCGCCGAGAAGGTGTCTCATAAAATTTATCGGGTAGACAAGGCGAACAAAGCGGCGCTTACAATAGCCTTAATCAAAGAAGGCAATTGGGATCAGGTATTGGTGTTTACACGTACCAAGCACGGGGCCAATCGTTTGAGTAAAAAATTGGATAAGGCGGGTATTACCAGCGCGGCCATTCATGGCAACAAAACTCAAAATGCGCGTACCAAAGCACTGGCTGGCTTTAAGGATAACAGTATACGCGTATTGGTAGCTACCGATATCGCAGCCCGAGGTTTGGACATCCCGTTGTTACCACATGTGATTAATTATGAATTGCCAAATGTGCCAGAAGATTACGTTCACCGCATTGGTAGGACAGGTAGGGCAGGAGCCGAGGGAGAGGCCATTTCATTAGTAGGCCTTGACGAAAAAGATTATGTAAGGGGTATTGAGCGTTTGTTGGATCAAAAAATCTCAAAAGAAGTGGTGGCTGGTTTTGAACCTACAGATACTGTAGAGAGTCTTCGAAAAGCTGCTGAACAACAAAATTCGGGAAGACCGGATCGCAGAAATAACCGAGGGCAAAAAGGACAACAAAACTCAAGATCGTCAAAAAGGTCATCAAGAGGCCGTAATAAGCGCAGTGGCTCGCGAGGGTAGTCCTTAGTCATTTAGTTGAAACAACACTGTTAACGCGATGCTTTGCGTTCTACTTCAAATTGATGTAACTCTCGTCCCAATTGGGCCAAGAACGGAATACCGATGTCTTCGAATTGGTATTGATCATCGTTAAAAATGCCATTTTCATTTACCAATATCGTTGCCGATAATAAAAAGTGAACCTGAGCTAGGGTATCTACGATATAGGCTGTTTCGGTGAGGGTACCGTAGGCATATCCAACCTTATTGTAAATAGTGATATGCTCTGGAATAGGCGCCTGGGAATCTCCAAATAGAAAAAACTTGACATAACTGTCTGGGTAGGATTCTTGATCATATCCCGCTTCTCTAGGGCGTTGTTTCATCATCGTTGTGAGGCGCTCTTTAATTGAAGGCGTAAGCTGCAGGCGTTCTTCTGAGGCATACGCTTTAGGAAAAAATAAACGTTTGATAAACTCATGCTGCGTCTCTAACGGAAAATAGTTTTTATCACTAAAGTCAAACGGACTCATTTTGAGTTTACCATCTTTTAAAAATCCGATTCCTTTTTGTGCTTTTTTGACAGGAATCGTAGATAAAGAGGTATCTGAGGTACCACCAAGACGCAACGGAGGTCCTTCGTAGGTGGGGAAAAAACGCACTTCAGCTCTATCGGCTCGTGCAGCATTAGAAGTAGAAAGCCTATGCGCCAATCTAAATGGACCAATCTCTAACTCGGCCATTCGGTTATTGATATAATCACGCCCCAAAGCTTCATAGAGTCTATTATAGGCCTCGTTATCACTTACAGCAAAAATTTGTCGTAAGTCGTCTGCAATGGTATGTACAGCGCTGTCGCGTGCACTTACATATTTGACATCCAAATTGAGCTGGGGATGTTGGGCAATATATTCGGCGGCAAGAACAGCCATAGGTAACTTTACTGTACTGGCAGGATAAAAATAATTTTTGGCTTTTAGTTGAAAGTCGTGATCTGTAAATGATAGGGCGCCTGTGTCAAGGGTATCAATTTGAGTAAAAAGAATTTGAACTTCGTGTTTATCTAAGTTTTGACGCACCTTGGCAATAGGTGGCGAGCTTGACTGCATTACCTGATCTACCGGATTGGTAGTGCAAGAGACCAAAAGGCCTAGTAGCAGTATTAAAATTCCCCCTTTCATACTTTAAAAATAAGAAATGCAATAGAAACAGCCCTGCTGTTAGAGGGCTGTTTTTTTTGTGATCAAAATATGCAAAAGTCTACACCTTGATAGTTGCCAAGTTTTTTATGGGTGCAAGTGGTATTTGGTTGTGTAGCAAGTCATCGAAGGTCTCTCGTTTGCGTATAAGCTTTGCTTCTCCATTGGTCCAAAGTACCTCTGCGGGTCTGAAACGGCTGTTGTAATTACTGGCCATAGTAAAACAGTAAGCACCTGCATTTTTAAAGGCAAGGATGTCACCTTCGTTTATTTGGGCAATGCGTCTGTTATTGGCAAAGGTGTCTGTTTCGCAGATATAACCTACCACACTATAAAAACGCTCTTTTCCGTTTTCATTTGAAATATTTACAATTTGATGCTCACTCCCATAGAGCATGGGGCGTATCAAATGATTAAATCCAGAATCGATTTGCGCAAATACCGTCGAGGTAGTTTGTTTGACCACATTGACACTCGCTAAAAACTGTCCAGCCTCGCTCACCAAAAATTTTCCTGGTTCAAAAGCCAGGGTCAAGGGTTTTTTATACGCTTTCGCGAAAGCGTTAAATCGCGCGCTCAACTTCTCACCCAATTCTTCAATATTGGTCTCTATATCACCTTCTTTATAGGGCACCTTAAAACCACTCCCGAAATCTATAAATTCGAGATTCTCAAAGTTAAGGGCAGTGTCAAATAAAATCTCGGAGGCGTATAGGAATACCTCAATATCTAAGATGTCACTTCCCGTGTGCATATGAATGCCATTAATAGTCATGCCTGTATTTTTGACAATGCGAAGCAGATGCGGGATTTGATGGATACTAATCCCAAATTTACTATCGATATGTCCTACAGAAATATTGGTATTCCCACCAGCCATCACATGGGGATTGATTCTGATACATACAGGTGTTTTGGGGTGTTTGGTACCAAACTGTTCTAAAATAGACAGATTGTCTATGTTAATTTGCACACCCATGGCAGCCACCTGCTCAATTTCTGTAAGTGAAACCCCATTAGGCGTGTAGATGATTTTTTCTGGGGAGACACCTGCTGCCAGCCCCAGAGATACCTCTTGGATGGATACCGTATCCAAACCAGCACCTAAGTTATTAAGTGTTTGTAGAATGGCAATATTGTTCAAAGCTTTGACCGCATAGTGAATGCGCAGCTGTTTGACCTGTTTAAAAGCTTGGGTAAGACGTTTGTATTGGGTTGTGATTTTTTCAGAATCATACACATATACGGGAGAACCGTATGTCTCTACTACTTTTAAAAGGTCATTATTAGTCATTGCTTAAAAATTTAAGCCCACTAAATTAATAGAGTACTCCAAATAATGGGGTATAAAACAACAATTATTTAACAAATGCTTTTTAATGAGCACCTTATACCACGGACACTTTTGTATTTTTAAAAAAAATAAATCCTATTGTTATGACTTCGGTGACCTTACCCATGTTTCCTTTAGAATTAGTTTGTTATCCAGGTGAGTCTCTGGCATTGCACATATTTGAGGATCGTTATCAGCAACTCGTTCAAGACTGTGAGCAGCAAGGTGTATCGTTTGGGGTACCTACGTTTATAAATAACAAAATGGAGTACGGTACACAGGTTAGATTAGAGCGAATCGTAAAGAAATATCCAACCGGAGCCTGTGATATTATATGTCGAGGGGTAAAGGTATTTCGATTACAAGCTTTTTACCCTGTGCTTGACGACAAGCTCTATGCTGGAGGCAAAGTGCAGTATCAACAGCGATTTGAAGACGCTACCTCAATGGAAAAAGAGTTGTTCTTTGAATTACTCACCACATTTTACACACTTTTAGAAGTGCCAACCCCCTCATATACCACTCCTGATAAAAACAGTTATGCGTACGCTCATAAGATCGGTTTGACCCTTGAACAGGAATACGAAATCCTCAAAATTGCATCAGAATCAAAACGCTATCAATTCTTAATTGAGCACCTAAGTAGGGTAATTCCTACTATAAAAGCAGTCAATAGAACAAAAAAGATGATCAGACTCAACGGTCACTTTAAGAACTTCAACCCTCTAGATTTCAAGGATTTCAAGCTGTAAGCGAAAACGTTGTAGTTCCGATTTTTAATAATTCTCAATAATTCATAAAAATTGTTGAGAATTTGAAAATAATTCAACAAAGATGTCTAATCATTAAAGATTGTGTTATTTGAGTGTTAAAAGTTGTTAATTTTGTCTACAATAAACTCAATTATTAATTCATTTTTAACACTAACTCAAATGAAAAAACAAATGAAATTAGGGCTACTCGCCCTGACGGCTATGACCGTTACTCTCACTTCCTGTAATCGGGATGAAGACAGTACAGAAATTTTAGAAGTAGGCAGCACAGATCACGTTTTGGTTACAGATCAAGGACTTCTAGATCACATTGAATCTCTTGAGGTTGATAATAGACAGGCAACCATTCGCGATTTTCATCTCCCCGATGGAAGTATTGAAGAACGCATCTTTATTGGAGACGATATTGCCGTTACTCTAGATGCACTGATGGCCCTTAGACCTTTCACCGAAGAAGATTCTAAGCAGTACCGCACTTTTAATTTGGTAACGGGTTCAAACAGGACTATAGATATTATTGGATATACTGGTAATGATCAGTTTGGGTTGTCTAACAAGGCACAAACGGCCTTGCAATGGGCGGTAAACAATTACAACAGATTAAGTGGTGTATCTCTGCAATTTAACCTAACCTATGGAACTAATTTTAGTAACAAGGATATGGTGGTTTATGACAATACTGCAAATAATCCTGGGTCTCAGGGAGGTGTAGCAGGTTTTCCTGACAGCCAGGGTAGACCCAATAAATTCATACAGATCTATGGTATAGAAGGGTTCTCTACGAATGTGAATGAGCATGTGATTACACACGAAATTGGACACTCTGTTGGTTTTCGTCACTCAGATTGGTTTGATCGTTTGAGCTGTCCTCCAAGTGCTCAAGGCAATGAAGGTTCAGGATCTGATGGAGCAGTTCACATACCGGGTACACCTACAGGTCGTGATTTGACTTCGGTAATGCAGGCCTGTTTCTCTACCTCTGAAGATGGAGAATTTAATAACAATGACATCACTGCTTTGCGTGCGATGTATTAACGAATAAGGTTAGCACCTAATTTTTCCCAGATAAAGCGTCACTTCCCCTAAGTGGCGCTTTTGATATTATTTGATCTCTTCTCTTCCATCTGCGTGTAAGGCAAAACGGCCGCGATCTTTGTCATGCGTATGATCATGACTAGGCCATGGCCAACCTCCAAATTCGGTGTTGCGATATTCTTGTATGGCCTCATTAATTTCCTGATAGGTGTTCATTACAAAAGGACCTTGTTGTGCTACTGGTTCGCCTATGGGTTTGCCTTGTAATAAAAGAAAGGAGCCTTTTTTTGATCCATTGACTATTTGAAAATCTTTGGCAGCGTCTAGCTCCAAAACATGCTCCTGGGGTATGGTATAGCCTTCGGTGAGAATATGCTCGCCGCTATAGAAATACAAGCTTCGGTTAACGACAGACGCGGTTTTGGGTAATTGCCAAGTAGCTTCCGCTTCTAGGCTAACAAGCCATATAAGGACCTCATTGTCAGGATTGGCAGCCCAAGAGTCTGGAGCAGGTGTGGCAGCTTTGATATCATTATAATCACCTGAAATTAATTTAATACTCACTTCTTTGTTGTTGTCATCTCTAAAGCGATAAATGGGAATATCTTCGCTCCAAAGCATTTTAAAATGGGGAGGAACCATTTTATTTTTTTTAGGCAAATTGAGCCACAATTGAAAAAGTAATAATGGGTTTTTTTCATCTTGATTAAGCAGTGGAAACATCTCGCTGTGCTGTACGCCCCTTCCTGCAGTCATCCACTGTACATCCCCATTGCCAAAACGCCCTGCCGCACCCAGTGAATCACTGTGATCGGCGAGACCTTCTTCAACTATAGTAACCGTTTCAAAACCTCGGTGCGGATGAGCGGGAAACCCAGGCACACGGGTACCGTGATACATACGCCATCCATCTTTGAGTTGAAAGTCCTGGCCTAGATTTCTGCCTTCTAACGATGCCGCTGGACCTAATTGATCATTCCCTTCGGGATAGTGATCCAGATGATAAGCACAAAATAAAAAGGGATCTTGCGTTTCCCATTGAAAACCGAGCTGTCTTATTTTCTTTATTGATGTCATAGCAGAATTTTTTATGATGACCTATTACCCAAAGTTAAAAAAGGTCCATCCCTGGAATTGAGGGCATGCCTTCTTTGGCTACGGCTGCCATTTCGGTATCGTGGATTTCTTGTGCTTTCTCTAAAGCTTTATTAAGGGTAAGTATGAGGTAGTCTTCCAACTGTTCTTTGTCTTCTAAGAGTTGGTCATCGATTTTGATTTCGCGTAAGCGCCCGTGGGCAGTTACAGTTGTTTCTAGAAGACCATCAGAAGATTTCTGGTCTACCAAAACGGTTTTAAGACGCTCTTTGGTGGCCTCTGCCTTTTCTTTGGCCTCTTTTAATTTACCCATAAGTCCCATCATATCTCCAAACATAATCTCAAATTTTAATTGTTCTCTACAAATTTATTAAATTGAAAAGCTAAACCGTATCCAAATCGATGAAAAATAGCAGTACCTATCTGTTGCTTTCCCTTATTTTTGCACTTAGTTGTAAACAAAAAGAAAGTTCAACCTTGAGCCATACACATACTCCACCCATTGCCGAAAAAATACCAGTTAATCTTGAGAAACACGGAGATATTCGCGTAGACAATTATCATTGGATGCAAGAACGCGATCACCCAGAGGTTATAGATTACCTGGATCGGGAAAATGCTTATAATGCCCAAATGACGGCGCATACCAAAGATTTTCAGCAGCGATTATTTCAAGAGATGAAGGCGCGTATCAAAGAAGACGATGCCTCTGTTCCTTATAAAAATAACGGTTACTGGTATTATACGCGTTATGAAAAGGGGAAAGGCTACCCGATTTACTGTCGCAAACAGGATACCCTTAGCTCGGATGAAATTGTATTATTTGACAACAATCAAATGGCCGAAGGCTATTCCTATTTTAATCAAGCTGGTTTTAGTGTTTCAGATAATAATGAGATTGCTGCTTACGGACTTGATACGGTGAGTCGAAGACAGTATACGCTACACTTTAAAAATTTAAAGACAGGAGCATCTTATCAAGAGGTTATTCCTAATACCACGGGACGCGCTATTTTTGCCAATGACAATAAGACGGTTTATTACACCAAAAAGGACCCTGAAACCTTGCGATCTAATCGCATATTTAAACATGTTTTAGGAACAGATCCCGAGAATGATGTTTTGGTATTTGAAGAAGATGATGAGACTTTTTATAGTTATATCTACAAATCCAAGTCAAAGAAATATATCATCATAGGTTCTAGCAGCACGCTTACAAGTGAATTTCGCTTTATACCTGCCAATGATCCCGATGCGGCGTTTCAAATATTTCAGGAGCGCATTGAAGGTCTAGAGTATACTATCGCTCATTATGATGATGCCTTCTACATTTTGACCAATACAGATGCAGCTACCAATTTTAAGTTGATGAAAACTCCAGAAATGGCGACAACTATAGACAATTGGACAGAAGTCATACCGCATAGGCCTGATGTCTTGCTAGAAGATATTGATATATTTAAAGATTATCTCGTATTGAGCGAACGCCAAAATGGTCTCAATAAATTGCGCGTTATACGGTGGGATGGCACGGCAGATTATTACCTGCCTTTTGATAACCAAACCTATACGGCCTACCCAGGAATTAATATCGATTTTGATACCGAAGAGTTACGCTATCGTTACAATGCACTAAATACGCCAAATTCTGTCATTGCCTTTAATATGCGTACCAAAGAACAGACCGTTTTAAAAGAGCAAGAGGTTTTGGGAGGTAATTTTAAAAAAGATAACTATATCATGGAGCGATTATGGGCCACAGCTCGCGATGGGGTAGAGGTGCCGGTCTCACTAATTTATCATAAGGATACGCCTTTAGATGGTACTGCACCTTTATTACAATACGGATACGGCAGCTATGGCAATACAATTGACCCCTCCTTTTCTACTACGCGATTGTCTTTGTTGGATCGCGGCTTTATCTATGCGATAGCTCATATTCGCGGTGGTGAATACTTGGGCCGACCCTGGTATGAAAATGGTAAGCTTTTACATAAAAAAAACACCTTTACCGATTTTATTGATGTTTCCAAACATTTAATAGCCAAGGGGTATACAAGCAAAGATCACTTGTACGCCTATGGCGGTTCGGCAGGTGGACTTCTTATAGGTGCGGTTATAAATATGGCCCCAGAACTCTACCACGGGGTACATGCGGCTGTTCCGTTTGTAGATGTGGTTAGCACGATGCTTGATGACAGTATTCCGCTTACTACGGGTGAGTATGACGAATGGGGAAACCCTAATCAAAAACAGTATTATGACTATATGAAGAGTTATAGTCCTTATGATAATGCTTTCGCGAAAGCGTACCCAAATATACTGGTAACCACTGGATATCACGATAGCCAGGTACAATATTGGGAACCAGCAAAGTGGGTTGCCAAACTGCGAGAGGCAAATACTGCTGACACTAAAATATTGTTTCACTGTAATATGGAAGCGGGGCATGGTGGTGCTTCGGGACGTTTTGAAGCCCTCAAAGAAGTAGCAGAAGAATTTGCCTTCTTTTTGGATTTGGAAGGTATCGAGGAGTAAGTAAATTATTTATGTTATTTTTGTCGGGATTTGAGTCTAATAACCAACCCTTGTGTAGACAAAAAATCTAACCTAAACGTATGGAAGAACAATTGAAAGTGTATGATAATGTATTACAGCTCGTTGGTAATACACCACTTATCAAGCTTAACACAATCACTAAAGATTTTGAAGGTAGTTTCTACGCCAAAGTAGAGGCCTTTAACCCGGGTCATTCGTCTAAAGACCGTATCGCCTTGCACATTATTGAAGAAGCCGAAAGAAAAGGCGTTCTCAAACCAGGTGATACCATTATCGAAACTACTTCTGGGAATACTGGTTTTAGTATCGCTATGGTGAGTATTATTAAAGGGTACGAGTGTATTTTAGCAGTGAGCTCAAAATCATCACCAGATAAGATAGATATGTTGAAATCAATGGGAGCTAAGGTATATGTTTGTCCAGCACATGTTAAGGCAGATGACCCTAGGTCTTATTATGAAGTTGCAAAACGTTTGCATAATGAAATAAAAGATTCAGTCTATATCAATCAATACTTCAATGTATTAAACACAGAAGCACACTATAAAACCACTGGCCCAGAGATATGGGAGCAAACAGAAGGTAAGTTAACCCATTTAGTTGCTTGTAGTGGCACAGGAGGAACAATTTCTGGTATTGCAAAATATCTTAAAGAACAAAATCCTAATGTTAAGATAATTGGAGTTGATGCTTACGGTTCTGTTCTAAAAAAATATCATGAAACACGTGAGTTTGATGATAAAGAAATCTATCCTTACAGAATTGAAGGTTTAGGGAAAAACCTAATACCAACTGCTACTGATTTTGATGCTATAGATAAGTTTGTTAAAGTCACTGACGAAGAAAGTGCACATTCTGCTCGTGAAATATCTGCAAAAGAAGGTCTTTTTGTAGGTTATACTAGTGGTGCGGCTCTGCAAGCGATAAAAACACTAAATGCATCTGGAGAATTTAAGCCAACAGATAATATTGTTGTTGTTTTTCCTGATCATGGATCACGCTACATGAGTAAAGTATATAATGACAAGTGGATGGAAGATCAAGGCTTTTTTGATAGCCAAACAGAAATGCAAGCAACAATAGAATACGTAAAGTAAACTAGCAAATATTAATTATACCCATTGATAGATTCAATGGGTTTTTTTGTTTAAAACTTGGTGAATATAAAGGGGAAATAAATTATGCATTCATAATATTATTACCTAATTTTGCGCGGTTACGCTAAACAAATTTTAACATAAAATTATAAATTGAGTTTCCTCTAAAAATTCAATTTAAAATGAGTTCGAAAAGAT
>CAZJWI010000210.1:0-9537 GCA_964549485.1 uncultured Flavobacteriaceae bacterium | reverse complement strand
GGTAAAAGCACCTTGATGAATGTGATTTCTAAAAGTGATGTCTTTGCCGAAAATAAACTCTTTGCAACCTTAGATACCACGGTGAGAAAAGTGGTGATACGCAATTTGCCCTTTTTGCTATCAGATACGGTTGGGTTTATTAGAAAATTACCCACTCAACTTGTCGATTCTTTTAAAAGTACACTCGATGAGGTACGAGAAGCCGATTTATTACTCCACGTAGTCGATATTTCGCATCCGCAATTTGAAGATCATATTGCATCGGTCAATCAAATACTTGACGAAATTGAAAGCGCAGACAAGCCCACCTTAATGGTGTTTAACAAAATAGACGCGTATACCCCAGAGGCCTATGATGAGGAAGACCTTATGGTAGAGCGCACAGCGGCACATTATTCGTTGGATGAATGGAAAAAAACATGGATGTCTCGTACCAATGGGGATTCTATTTTTATTTCGGCTATCAACAAAGATAATATGGAAGCTTTTCGTAAAAAGGTCTATGAGCGTGTCCGCGAAATCCACATTACACGCTTCCCGTATAATTCATTTTTATATCCCGAATACGAAGAGTATACAGAAGAGTAAAAATGCTATAATTTACCAAAGATATCCATAAAAAAAGCTGCACCTAAAATGCAGCTTTTTAATATTAAGTCCCCCAACTTAATAAGATTATAAAATAATCTGATGTAAATATGAACAATTGTTAGTTTAAAACAAAGCTTAAATAATTATTTAACTATTCGTTACAATACACCTTGGTGTATTCCAACATTGATCGATAAAAACGGGTCATTCTTAGACTATTAGAAGGAATAATTAATACCCAATAGCCAATAGGACTGTAACTCATTATCGACATCATCAAAGGTAATTGGGTCTGCACCTTCGGCCAGATTGGCCGTTACAAAATTTAGCGTTTCTTGTTTGTTATTTCTCAAACCAAATTCAAAACCAATTCCAATATTTTTCCAAAGCGTATATCCAAAAGAGTTGATCCATGTCCAATTGGACAAATCGCTACTCTCATAACTTTGAAAAGTTGATAGGTTTGATTTGAAGTTAATCGCTCCAATTTGACGGGTGTAGTCTACTAAAATCTTTGCACCTAATGATGATTCGAAAATAGCGTCATTATCTGCAAATACGAAGTTGTAGTTTAACGGATGTACCACAACGACCAGATTTTCTATAGGAGTCCAGGTAGCACCCACACCAAGATCCAAATAACCTGGATCATTAAAATTGTTTAAAAGGGTAGTTCTGAACTCGGCTAATGCAGATACCGCTAGATTTTTGGCAATATTTCTACCATAGAGCGAAGAAATATTAAAAACATCTGTCCCTTCCTGAAAATCAGAGTTGTCTGTAGGATTATCTTCATCATCAAATTTTACCCAACCCAAATTAACATTAAGCGCATTACGCCAGAAAAACTTTTCTTCTTTCAGGTTGGCAAATCCATTAACGGTTATACCTATGTTACCAGAAGACAAATTGGGTGTACCTTGGCTATACCATTTATTAAATTCGGATAGACTCCCCCCAATAGTTCCAAAAGCACCTGTACGCCATCCTGGTAGGGCGTCAATTTTTGCCTGTAGGGCATCTACTTCAGCTTGCAGTTTTGCAATTTCAGCTTTTTTTGGTGCTTTTTCTGCTTCTAATTCTTCTTTAGTTTGTGCAAATGTGCTTAAAGAGAAGCAAGCACAAAAAGCCATAATAACAATTTTTCTCATAGTTTGATATGTTATAGTTTATACCAAAGATAGTAGAAATACGAGAGATGCTAGAAAAAACAAGTAAATTTGACAATGTCTTACTAGTCTGTATAACAGCGATTTATGGGATGGTGTATTTAAAGCCTAGCCCAATTACTTCTCTTACCTGTAAACCGTTAACTGCATTGTCATCATAAATGGTTTGGAAGGTAAAATTGGCGGTGACAAATTTATTTACAGTGAGTGCCAAATTTAAAGTATAATCTACATCGACATTCTCGGGGGATTCGATATAGTCACTATATAGACTTAAGATATTTTCCATCATTATATTTTCCATTAGTTCAAATTTGGCATAAGCCCTCATAGAGGCTCCAAGTTCAAAACGAATGGTCTCATTGGCCTCAACCCCAAAGTAAGGCGTGTAGGCAGTCAAAGCTTCAGGGTCAGACCGATCTACCCGTGTAAACATTTTATTGACTATAATAAGACGTGCCGAGGCAGGCGCAATATTGACTGTAAAGTTGTTGTTCTTTTTCCATAAAAACCCAGGCCCACCTTGCAAATAGGCGGGAGAGAAAAACCGAGTTACCTCTCGGCGGGCAGGAACTTCTTCTATTAATTCGCCTTGATCGTCAAAAACTTCTTTCTCAAAAAAGACAAATCCCTTCCCAAGTTGGGTAGTAAAGTTGATAAAAGCCGAGTAATTCCAGTTGGTCTTATTAATACGTGAACCTACGGTAGAGTTAATCTCAAAGCGATCACTAGTCTTGCGAGAAAAGGCTTGGTCTTTGACTTTGGTTTGCCCATAATCTACGATGAGCTTCGTATCCCAGCTAAAGCTTTTCTTTTTATAATTGAGATCATAGGAGGCATTAAGACTACCTGCTACGTTAGAGGTTCCTCCTCCTTGCCATTCGGCATTAAAGGCACTCTGATTAAAAAGCAAAGCAATCTTACCACCACTTCTCCAGCCATCGGGTATAGAATCTTTTGGTTTCTTTTTTTGAGCAAATACGGCCGAAGCTCCAAGTAGTAAGAAGAGAAAACAATACAAACGCATGCTATCGCGACAATTTAAAAAAAACCGCAAATATATTATTTTAGATCAATCCAGGATGCTAACGAAGTGGTATATCACTTATTTTTTGGGGCGTTTGTACAGAGGGACAGAAGAACAGGCCTCGCCAAAGAGAAGCGAGCGTGCAATGGGTTGCAATTTTTCTATTAATAGGAGATAGGCGTTCTCAGGAACGGGTAGATGAGCGCACCCTTTAACAATTATGGGTTTGTTCTCATAAGGAGTGGTGTCGAGGGTGTTCAATACTTCTGTGTATAAAATCGTCTCCAGAGTTTCAAGAGTACCTGCAACCGCTTTTTTTGCCACACCTTGAAGTTTGGTGGCCACCAACATCTGCGCCCATGCAGGGACTATGGCCTCGGTACTGCACTGTATGGCAACATAGGCATCTTGATATTGTTGCCAGTCATGAGTGTTTACGCTTTCGCGAAAGCTAGATTCTCTCAGGATAATGCCGTTGTCCAGCCATTGTGAGATGTCTAATACAACTCTAACTCCGGCAGGATAATAGTCTTCCAGATTAAAGGTGATCAGTGCGCTATTGGCAACGCGATTTACAATTTCTTCCATCGATATACTTTAGAAAAATGCGTTTATAACATCCCTAATTCTAATTTGGCTTCTTCAGACATTAAATCTTGTGTCCAAGGCGGATCAAAAGTAATTTCAACCTCACAATCATTGACCTCTTTTAGTGACTTGACCTTTTCTTCTACCTCTAATGGCAGGGTTTCGGCTACTGGACAATTAGGAGTAGTAAGCGTCATTAAAATTTTGGTATCGTAATCTTCATTGACAAAAACATCATAGATCAGCCCCAATTCATAGATATCGACGGGTATTTCAGGATCAAAAATAGTTTTGAGCACTCTTACGATTTTCTCTCCTAAATCTTCGGTATTAATTGTTTCACTCATAAGGTTATAGTATTACAGGAAATTATTCCTATTCATTAAGCTGTGTCTGATAAGCAACAGCATATAGTTTTATTTGTTTGATCATACTCACCAGTCCATTGGCACGTGTAGGAGAAAGATGTTCTTTCAAACCAATCTCATCAATAAAATCGGTATCTGCATCTAGGATATCTTGTGGGTTTTGCCCCGAGAACGCGCGTATTAATATAGCGATGATGCCCTTGGTAATAATTGCATCGCTATCTGCGGTAAAACACACTTTGCCGTCTTCCATAGCTGCATGCACCCAGACCTTGCTTTGACATCCTTTGATAATGTACTCGTCTGTCTTATAGCTAGGATCAATCAATGGTAAGGACTTACCAAGGTCAATCATGTATTCATAGCGTTGCATCCAATAATCAAACATGGAAAACTCCTCGATAATCTCTTCTTGTATTTCTTTAATTGATGCCATAATTTTTAATAAGTCTATGCAAAGATAATGCCTATTGAACGAATAGTCATCTTGACAGCTTGCTGCTTACAGTTTTTTGTGTAAATACCATATTTGGCGGTGCTCATCCCGCATTAATTTAAAAGCTAACAAGCGCGATTGGGTTTTTACAAACCCTAATTCTCTGTAAAAGGATTGAGCCTGAAGGTGGGTATCCATGGCTTCGAGCCAGATCAATTGGTGTTTTTCTTTTATAGCGACCTTTTGAGCGTATGTCATTACTAATTTTCCAATACCCTTACCCTGAAAGTTGGCCTTGAGATACAGTCTGTGTACTTTAAAACTGCGATAGTCAGGTAGTGGGAGATATTTGGTATGACTATTATACTTAAAAATGCCAATAGGTAGGCCAGATGACTGTTGACTTTGGCAATAGTTTATCAAGTAGTATTTTGAATTGTTCTCTTCGAGTTCTGACTTAAATTGATCAAACCCGTATTGCTCTTCGAGATACCACTTGCCATGGTCTTCCCAATAGTGCCCATAGGCTGGGGTATAAACCTTTTGCATAAGCTGGTAAACCTCAGCATGATCAGAAAGCGTGAGCGCTTGTAGTTGAATGTGATCAGAGAGCGCGATCATCAAGTGCCACTATTATTTTTGGAGTTGGGCTTCCAAAATTTGATTGTCGATATCGTATATGCGCAAAGTATCTCCATCTAGTGTAAAGCGATCACCTTGAATAAAGGTGATTAAAAATTCTTTTTCTAGAGAGGCCTTATCTTTACAAAACTTTTTTGTTGTTGTAGGTTGAGAAAACCGAAGTTGATAACGCGTTTGACGCATTTTTAAGTTGTAATTGTTACAACCCGCAAACCCAGAAATACGCTTGGTTTCGGCGTTGATATTTAAAGTAATACCTTCTGAGACTACATTTTTGCCGTTTAAAGAAGTTACCGCAAAGGATCCTTCAAGTATCGGAATGTCACCTGCTGTAATTGCGGTTTTTTGCATGCTGTTAATCGTAACTAGGCTATAACGAGCCTCAGGAAAGCGACCTTTTTGAGGGAGTATAGCCTCTTTTTTGACCTTGATAGTATACGAATAGCCCGGCTGATAGTCAAAACCTTCTATGGTGTCATAAAAAACCGTCCAGGTCTTATCATCTGTACTTTTTACTTGAATACATTTATCATCTTGATCACAGTCTACCATAGTATCTGACACTTCCCAAACAAATTCTTCGGTAGTGGGAGTTGCTACATCTGTAGACTTACAGGCAAGTAAGCCTAGTATCGCAAAAAGGCTAATAAAAAGTTTTGAGTTCATCTACAATTGGTTTTAAGATAGCATCATCACTGCGCGTTGTAGGGCAGCTACAAAAATATCAATCTCTTCTTTGGTGTTGTAAAAGGCAAAAGAAGCACGGACTGTCCCAGGAATTTTAAAATAATCCATAATAGGTTGGGTGCAGTGGTGACCCGTACGTACGGCAATACCTAGCTTGTCAAGAATTGTTCCGATGTCATAAGGGTGAATCTCCCCTACATTAAAGGATATAACCGCTGTTTTTTCTGGTGCGGTACCATAAATTTTTAATCCAGGAATTGTTTTTAGCTTCTGGGTGGCATACTCAAGTAAGTCATTTTCGTAAGCCGCGATAGCTTTAAAACCTATAGCGTTCATATAATCAAGACCAACACCAGTAGCGATACCCCCACATATATTGGGTGTTCCCGCTTCAAATTTATGAGGTAGGCCAGCATAGGTGGTTTTTTCAAAACTCACTTGATCAATCATTTCGCCTCCTCCCTGATATGGTGGGAGTTTGTTGAGCCACTCTTGTTTTCCGTACAAAATACCAATTCCAGTAGGACCACAAATCTTATGGGCCGAGAGCACATAAAAATCGGCGTCTAGCTGTTGTAAATCGGGTTTGATATGAGGACAAGCCTGTGCGCCATCTATTAAAACAGCTGCACCTACACTATGTGCCTTGTCAATAATTTCTTTGATTGGGTTTATCGTCCCCAACGCATTACTCACGTGATTGACAAATACCAATTTGAGCTTGTCTGTCACCGCTTTCGCGAAAGCGTCCATATCCAAGGTACCTTTGGGAGTCATAGGAATCACCCGCAAACGAGCTCCTGTAACTTCACAGAGCATCTGCCAAGGCACTATATTACTGTGATGTTCTAAAGCCGAAACCAAAACTTCATCACCTTTTTTTAAGAAGGAGCGAAAACCATTGGCTACCAGATTAATCGCATGGGTGGTACCAGCGGTAAAAATGATCTCGTAAGCTTCTTTGGCATTGAGGTGCTTCTGTATTTTAATACGCGCTTGCTCGTAGGCATCTGTTGCCTCTTGCGAAAGTGCGTGTACACCTCGGTGTATATTGGCGTTGTAGTTAGAGTAATAATCTACGATTGCATCAATCACCACTTGAGGCGTCTGGCTGGTAGCTGCATTGTCAAAATAGACCAGCGGATGGCCATTGACCTGACGTTTTAAGATCGGAAAATCATCGCGAATTTTCTCGATATCTAAAACGGTCGTGCTAGCAGTTTGATTCATAGATTAAAAGTTGGGGAGCGTTTATAAAATTAAATTTCAAAGCCAATACTCACGCCTATCTTATTGGCAATTTGCTTAGTGATACGTTGTTTTAATTGAGGCAAACGAACACTAGAGAGTACCGTATTTGCAAAAGCATACATTAACAAAGCCCTTGCTTCTTTCTTAGCAATACCTCTAGATTGTAAATAAAATAGCGCGCTCTCGTCAAGCTGTCCTATAGTACATCCATGACTACATCGCACATCATCAGCAAAGATTTCTAATTGCGGCTTAGAGTTGATGGTAGCCTGATCGTCGATAAGGATGTTGTTATTGGACTGGTAGGCATTGGTCTTTTGTGCTTCTTTTTCAACTACTACTTTACCATTAAATACTCCTGTAGCGTTTTCGGCAAAGATTCCTTTATAATCCTGATGTGATTCGCAATTGGGAGAAATATGATGTACAAGGGTATTGTGATCTACATGTTGTTTACCCTCGATGATAGTCACCCCTTTTAGGATAGAGTCTATATGTTCACCTTTTTGGTAAAAGTTTAAGTTGTTTCTCACTATATCGCCTCCAAATGAAAAGGTATGAACTGATACTACACTATTATCGTGTTGTTCAATTTCGGTGTTGTCTATCAAAGAGGCTTCCAAACGATCATTCTGGATTTTGTAATAATCGACATTGGCGTGCTTACCTGCATAAATTTCGGTAACCGAGTTGGTAAAGACCGCATTAGACGATAAACTCTGGTGACGTTCAATAATTTGAACCTCAGTATTTTCTTCGGCTATAATTAGGTTGCGCGGTTGTAAGAACATCGCCTCTTCAGAACCGGTAGAAAAATGAATTATTTGAATCGGTTTATCGGCTACTTTGCCTTTTGGGATGTAAACGTAAGCGCCTTCTTTCGCGAAAGCGGTATTTAAGGCATTAAGGCTTTCATCTTTAGCAATCTTGTTAAAGTACACCTCGATGATCTGCTTGTATTTGGGCTTATTGATTGCCGAATTCATCGTACAAACATCAATCCCTTCATGAGTGGTCGAAGAGAGGTACGAACTAAACACTCCATCGATAAAAACGATATTATAAGTATCAATATCGTGTATAAAATACTGCTTAACATCCTTAAAATCGAGAGCCGATTCGGTCTTAGTTCGAATGCTGTACTCTTTTTTTAAGAGCTTGTTGAGCGAGGTGTATTTCCAGTTCTCATTGCGTTTTGTAGGAAAACCTTCGGCCTCAAAAGTTTTGATTGCCTCACTTCTTACATCATAAATGGGAGAATCTGGATCTAAACTTTCTTGAAAAACAATATGTGAACTAAGCAATTTGTCTTTTAATGACATAGCGTGCATTTTTGTGCGTTAACAAAGGCGATTATTAAACCGTTTCGGCTTTTAACCAATCGTAACCTTTTTCTTCTAATTCTAGTGCCAATTCTTTACCACCAGTTTTTACAATTTTTCCGTCTACCAACACGTGAACTACGTCAGGAACTATGTAATCTAATAAACGTTGATAATGTGTGATCACTAATACGGCATTGTCTTCGCTTCGCAGTTTGTTCACTCCATTGGCCACGATTCTAAGCGCGTCGATATCAAGTCCAGAATCAGTTTCGTCAAGAATAGCCAGTTTGGGCTCTAACATCGCCATCTGAAATATTTCATTTCGCTTTTTCTCACCTCCCGAAAATCCAACGTTGAGTGAACGCGATAAAAACTTGCGATCTATTTCTAAAAGTTCAGATTTTTCTTTAATTTTTTTGAGCATATCACTAGCAGGCATATCCTCTAATCCTTTTGCTTTACGCGTTTGATTGATGGCTGCTTTGATAAAATTGGTCACCGAGACACCAGGAATTTCTACAGGGTATTGAAAAGAAAGGAAGATACCTTCATGAGCTCGCTCTTCAGGATCCATATCTAAAATTGAATTGCCGTCCAATTCAATTTCACCATTGTTTACCTCGTATTCTTCTTTTCCTGCAATTACTGCCGATAAGGTACTCTTTCCAGAACCGTTGGGCCCCATGATTGCGTGTACTTCACCAGCTTTAATGTCTAAGTTGATACCTTTTAGGATTTCTTTTTCTTCTATTCCTGCGTGCAGATTTTTTACTGATAACATCTGTTTTCTTTTAACCGATTCCCAATTAGGAACACTGTGTATAAATAGCTTATTTGCCCGATTCTATTCGAATCGCGTTGTCTTCGTTTAAGGGTAATACTTTAACAATTTCTTTGATGGTAACTACCTCTGGCCATCCTTCTTGATTTTTTGCCAATACAGGATTAGGGGTAACTACACCGTGTATAATGACAGGTATCATATCTACCTTTTCTTTTTGTTGCTTGGCCGCTTCTTTGGCCAGTTCGTGCATTTTATCATCTATAGTGACACCGTAAATTTTGTCACCACAATTTAATACGGCAGCATTGTCTAGATAAATAAATTCACCTTTTAGAGTGATTACATCTTCTTTAGGCTGCGTTGCGACTTCTTCAGAGGCAACTTCCTGCGATGAGGTGGTTTCGTTTTTGCAGCTTAGCAGTGCCAATGCACATGTGAGTAGTACTACAACATTTCTCATGACTATGGATATTATTTTGACGTTAGTGTTGTTTAAGTAGTTGATGATTAGCCCACAGAACCTTCGAGACTAATTTCCAATAGTTTCTGTGCTTCTACAGCAAATTCCATCGGTAATTTATTGAGTACTTCTTTGCTAAAGCCATTAACGATAAGGGCTATAGCTTTCTCGGTATCAATTCCGCGTTGGTTACAGTAAAAGATCTGGTC
>CAZJWI010000209.1:0-7589 GCA_964549485.1 uncultured Flavobacteriaceae bacterium | reverse complement strand
TCCCGCTTTCGCGAAAGCGTCCCCAATAGCATCCGGTATGTGAACCGAGTGCGTGCCTTCTATATGTACCGTAAATCGATTGGAGGTAAGCATCAACTGTTTAAAGATACAATATATCTAGTGCTATCCTTCAAAATCGTCGTCGCCACTACCTTGATAACCTTCTCGTTGACGTTTTTTCTTCTGGTTAAAACGATACGTAAAGGAGAGATTGAACGAGCGTTCTCTCCATTGAAATTCACTCTCGCCAATCACCGGTTCAAAGATGTCTGAGCGCCTTTTTCTTGAATTGAAGACGTCATTGACATTAAAGGCAATAGAGGCATTCTCATTAAACAAATCTTTACTAAAGGCCAGCGAGGCGGTAAAGATACCTTGGGTTGTACTTTGGGCATTTTCGGTTGGACCTCGATAGTTTAAACGTGTTTGCCAGTCAATCTTTGCGGGCAGTGTATACTTATTATTAAGGCGTAGGGTCCAGCTAGTGTTCTCATTACCAAAATCTACGCCTTCAAAAAAGCCAGAAGTCTCTGATCTAAATAAGTTAGCATTAATATTCATACGCCATTTGCGGCTGGGACTATAGGTCATGGTAATTTCACCTCCGTATCTGTCATTTTGGGCCAAATTAATAGGAGTTCGTACCTGTTCGTCTATAAGGACGCCATTTACTTCTACTTGCTCACCCGTGAGTCTGGTTATAAATTGAAAAACATCTTCACTTCTTCTAAAATAGATAGAACCGCTCAGGGTTACCTTTCCTAAACGATTGAGATAGCCCAAATCCAGACCGTTAGAAATACTAGGGTTTATATTGGGATTACCCTGAAACAACACGGTTTGACTGGTTCGCGATGGAAATGGATTGATAAACCGATTGCGTGCGCGTCTAATACGTCGATTATAACCAAGACTTAGGGTTTGCTTCTCGGTTAATTCGTAATTGAGATTGACCGTAGGAAAGAAATTGGTAAAATCTCTGTTGTTAAAGGTGTTATTAGTACGCTGATCTACTTCAATTGCGGTATGCTCCATACGCAAGCCCAACAAATAATTAAACTTGTTTACCTTGCTACCCCATTGGGTATACAGGGCATTGACATTTTCGGTATAGATCAGATTATTGGTAAGATCGGTATTGACCTCGAAAACACCATCATTATCAAAATCTTCGGTGACGGTATAGTCGGTGTTGAGCTCGTTAAAATTACCGCGATATCCAGCTTCAAAACGATGATTTTCTCCTATGGGTTGCACAAAATCAAGCTGGGCGAGAAAGCGATTCTGGTCTTCTAGGGTTTGAATGGTTTCTCTTTGAGTCTCCAGGCCAATATTTCTAATGTTGGTAAACTCATCTTCGCTACTATCTTCGAGTTGCAATTCTATAGACAAGTTACCATCATTCTCCCAACGCTTGTCAAAATTTAGACTGTACTGCAAGGTGTTATCGGTCTCTTCTTCTGGAGATATTCGAAATGAAGTAGAGTTGACCGTTCCCGTTTGAACTATGGTATTTTCTGATAAGTTGTCATTATCGCTATCGCGCACCACCACCGATCCTGTTAATGAAGTATTATCATCAATATAGTATTCGACCCCAAAATTACCCGTGAGCCCTCGACGCTGTCTGTCAAAGGTGCGTGTCTCTGTGACCGTATTCCCATCGGGGAATAAGGAACGTGTAAAGGAGTTTCCCAGAGAACCCCTGTTGTTGTAGGCAGCAGTAGTAAAAAAGTTAAAATCACCTGTGCGGTAATTGACATTTCCAGACAGACCGTAGGTTTCGGGATAGCCGGCATTTGCGGTTATAGCTCCATTCAAACCTTGTAACTTGGAACGTCTTAGAATGATATTGATAATTCCTGCACTACCTTCGGCATCATATCTTGCCGATGGTGAGGTGATCACTTCAACGCGTTCTATAGATTCGGCGGGAAGTTGACGTAAAGCATCGCTACTGTTTAATCCTACTAGGCCAGATGGCTTACCGTTAATCAGAATTCGTATATCGTCATTTCCGCGCAAAGCGACGTTTCCTTCTACATCTACAGATACCGATGGGACATTATCCAATACATCGCTAACCGTACCCCCTCTAACGGTGAGGTCTTTACCTACATTATAGACCTGTTTGTCCAATTTAAACTCGACCGTTGTTTTTTCGGCGATAACCATCACATTTTCTAAGGTGGCAGCATCTATAGCTAGTTGTACGACTCCCAGATCTGTATTTTTAAAAAGACGTTGGGCTTTTCTTATTTCTGGAGCAAAGGAGATAAACTCTATTTTAATATCATAAACTCCTGCAGGAGCCTTAATGGCAAAGTCCCCATTTTGATTGGTGATTCCTCCAGTGATGTTTGAGGGATCTGTAGTATTTACTAGAGAGATGGTCGCATACTCTAATGGAAATCCATCGTCTTTATCTTGTACAGTACCCCTTAAGGTAATCTCTTTTTGACTGTCTGGGCTTTGGGCCAACACACTTATAAGTGCTCCTAGACCCAGGATTATAGTAAAAAATGGCTTCATCAATTTGCTTTGAAGCTCGAAAGTAAAATGATTGCTTAGGCCTTTGCGTTAATTAGGCGTTAAAAGTATACTAAAACTTCACCAATTATTTGAGCAGGGTCACAATGTTTTCTAAAGGTCTACCCACTACGGCTTTACCCCCTTTAACCACTATGGGGCGCTCAATGAGTTTAGGGTGAGTTGCCATAGCCTCAATGATTTGCTGCTCGTTTAACTGCCTACCTTTATACTGTTCTTTCCAGATGGCTTCTCCTTTTCTGACCAAATCTATGGCGCTCATATCAAGTTTTGATAAAAGTGCGGCAATTTGAGTGGCACTTAACTCATTTTTGACATATTCAACCACCTTGTAAGGGGCATTGGAGGCAGACACTACGGCTAGACCTTCCCTACTTTTACGACATCTTGGATTGTGATAAATAGTGATCATAAATTTTTGGATTAAAAGGATACAGACACTCCTTTTGCTCGCAATTGTGCGACCAGGGTAGGTGCATCCCTAAAGTGAATACCGTTGATACCAACTTTCTGGCAGCCCAGTACATTATTTAGGCTGTCGTCAATAAAAATGGCTTTTTCTGGCGTGATGTTATAGCGCGACAACATAAGCTCGTAGATATCGGTAAAAGGTTTGCGCATGCCTTCGTTTCCCGAAACCAAAATACCTTCAAACCATTGCAACCACTTAAACTTTTCAATCGCTTTAGGCCAGGTTTCTCCACTCCAATTGGTCAAGGCTAATACCCGATAATCAGGATGATCTACTAATTCTTTTAAAATGCGAAGGCTATTTTGGTGCGCAAAACCTAACATTTCTTCCCAACGCCCGTAATACATCTCAATCAAATCGGCATATTCTGGAAACATTGCTATGCGTTCGCTAGTCGCTTTGGATATAGGATAACCCGCATCTTGATTGACATTCCAATCCCAAGCACAAATGTGATTGAGAAACCAATCCATTTTGGCTCTATTCCCTCTAAACTCTTTAAGATAGACATACTCCGGATTCCAATCGATAAGGACTCCACCCAGATCAAATATAATCGTATCAATTTTTTGATGCATAGCCTTTACATTTTAAGCTGTTATAAATCGCTACTTTCTTCTTCTTGTCCCATGAGCATGAGATAACTCTTAAGGAAAGGGTCCAAATCACCATCCAATACCTTATCGGGTTGCCGCGATTCATAATTGGTGCGTACATCCTTGACACGCCTGTCGTCTAGGACATAAGACCTAATCTGAGAACCCCATTCAATCTTCATTTTGCTCGATTCGATATCTTGACGGGCTTCCATGCGTTTTCTCAATTCTAGCTCATAGAGTTGGGAACGCAGCATCTGTAATGCCGTAGCCCTGTTGTCGTGCTGAGATCTACTGTCAGAACATGATATTTGAATGCCAGTAGGGAAGTGGGTTAATTGTACTTTGGTTTCTACCTTATTGACATTTTGACCTCCAGCACCAGATGAACGAGCGGTAATAATCTTATAATCGGCAGGATTTAGGGTAATCTCTATACTGTCATCGACCAAGGGGTACACATATACCGAAGCAAATGAGGTGTGTCTTTTGGCGTTGCTATCAAAAGGAGATATGCGAACCAATCGATGTACTCCATTCTCCCCCTTTAGCCATCCAAAAGCGTATTCGCCTTGAATCTCTAAAGAAACTGTTTTAATACCTGCCACATCTCCTTCCTGGAAATTGAGCTCTTTTACCTTAAAACCGCGCTTTTCTGCCCACATCAAATACATACGCATCAGCATAGAAGCCCAATCGCAACTCTCTGTACCTCCAGCACCTGCTGTAATTTGGAGTACTGCGCTGAGCTCGTCGCCCTCTTCAGATAGCATATTTCTAAACTCAATGGTTTCAATATGATCTAAAGCTGTATCGTATTTGGCTTCTACCTCTTGATCTGAGGCATCTCCTTCTTTGGCAAATTCTAATAAAACTTCTAAGTCTTCTACAAGTGTTTGAGCCCGCTCATAATCTATAACCCATTGTTTTTTGCTCTTAAGACTGCGCATAAAGAGTTCGGCATCTTTGGGGTCATCCCAAAAGTTGGGGTCAAAGGTTTTCTCTTCTTCATTGGCAATTTCGATTCTCTTGCGATCGATGTCAAAGATATCTCCTCAAGCCTTCAACACGCTTTTGGAGTGAGTTTAATTGTTCGGTTGTAATCATAGCTGTGTTTAAAACGTAAAAGTAGGATGTTTTTAGATAAAATGGGAAGATGCGTGTCCAAAATTCCAACAGATTGTTCTCCCAACTATATGCCTGTCGCAATGATGTTTAAGGGATCACTAATTATTTGGTATTGGAAGGTGACATCTTTAAAATTGTGCTTTCGCGAAAGCGTTCAAAGTCCTATCTTAGGCAGTCTTAAACACCAACAAATGAAAGTACGTATACTCTTGGGCCTGTGCCTGCTTATGGTTTGCTCAGTAAATGCTCAATTACTTGAAGCCAAAGAAGTAGAAAGTCAGAATGGATTTTTTGACCTGCATTATAGCGAGAATGAGGACAAACTCTATCTAACAGTAGATAAACTGGACACAGATTTTCTCTTTGTACACTCATTGCGTACCGGATTAGGATCTAATGATATTGGTTTAGATCGTGGGCAATTAGGGGGAAGTACTATTGTCAAATTTCAAAAAGCAGGAAATAAATTATTGCTCATAGCGCCCAATCTGAAGTATCGTGCCAACACCACCAATACTTTAGAAAAGCGTTCTATTGAAGAAGCTTTTGCAAAATCGGTGCTGTTTGGGTTCCCAATTAAAGAAACTAAAGGTAATAGCTACGTGATTGACATGACCCCGTTTTTGATGCAGGACACTCACGGTATTGCAAGACGTTTAAAAAGAAGTAAAGAAGGTAGCTATAAAATTGATCGTACGAGATCGGCGGTGTATATGGAGCGCACCAAAAGTTTTCCAAAAAACACAGAGTTTGAAGCCATGCTCACGTATAAAGGAACCCCTAGTGGGCGTTTGGTTGCCACGGTAGCTCCTGATGCTGCTGCACTTACAGTCATACAACACTATTCCTTTGTAGAGCTACCCGACAACAATTACCAGCCAAGACCTTTTGACCCTCGGGCCGGGGCTATTTCTACGACATATCTCGATTATGCGACTCCTATTCAAGAACCTATTGTCAAGCGATTTGTCAATAGACACCGTCTGGAAAAAAAGAATCCTATGGCTGCCCAAAGTGAAGCCGTAGCACCTATAGTGTATTATCTCGACCCTGGTACCCCAGAACCTGTACGTTCGGCGCTATTGGAAGGCGCATCTTGGTGGAATCAGGCTTTCGAAGCAGCTGGCTTTATCAATGCCTTTCAGGTAAAAATGTTGCCAAAGGATGCAGATCCTATGGATGTGCGCTATAATATGATACAGTGGGTACACCGTAGTACTAGAGGGTGGAGTTATGGCGCTAGTGTTACTGACCCGCGTACTGGCGAAATCATCAAAGGTCATGTAAGCCTTGGTAGTTTGCGAATTCGTCAGGACTATCTTATTGCTCAAGCTTTGATGCAGGCTCCTTTTGCAAAAAGTGACGATAATTATAAGCCTATGCTCGATATGGCCTTAGCGCGGATTCGTCAATTATCGGCGCATGAGGTGGGGCATACCCTGGGCTTTGCTCACAATTTTGCGGCGAGCACCAAAGACAGAGCCAGTGTGATGGATTATCCGCATCCTAGTCTTATTTGGGATGGAAAAACTGTTGATTTTTCTAATGCCTATGCTAGAGGTATTGGCGATTGGGATAAGGTAACGGTAAAGTACAGTTATGGCGTAGTTCCTCAGGGAAAAAGTGAGGCGGCTTATTTAAATGAAGTCTTGTTAGAGGCCGAAAAAGAGGGCTTGCGTTACATTACCGATAGCGATGCACGCGCTAGAGGAGGCGCACATTATCAGGCCCATTTGTGGGATAATGGCAGTAGTGCTTACAAGGAGTTAGAACAAGTATTGACATTGAGAAAAGGAGCGATTTCCAATTTTTCTGTAGATAATATTCCATCCCAACAACCGTATTCGGTTTTAGAAGATGTTTTTGTGCCACTATATTTTTACCACAGGTATCAGACAGAAGCCGCTGTCAAAATGGTGGGTGGGCTCAAATATGATTATAAAGTAAAAGGTGATCCTTACTTAATTACTACCGAGATCCTTGCTGCCAAAGAACAGGAAAAAGCGCTAAAAGCTGTTTTACAAACACTGTCTGCTACACATCTGGCCATTCCCAAAGAGAAATTAGCACTTTTCCCTCCCAGAGCCCACGGTTATAACCGCAGTCGCGAAAGTTTTAAAAGTAATAACGGTGTTGGTTTTGATGCCTTAGGGGCCGCTGCTACTGCTAGTGATATGACCCTGGGATTATTATTACACCCTGAGCGTGCCAACCGCATGGTGCAACAAGCCGCCATAGATCAAAAGCAAATGGGCTTAGATGGTATGCTTGGAGCTCTGGTTGCTCAGACCTTTCTCAAAGACACTAAGGATGCTTATCAGGCTACTGTCCAGCAAACCATCAACTATAATGTTCTAAAACATTTGATGAATCTTGCCATACATCCCAAATCGATTCCTCAAACGAGCGCTTTCGCGAAAGCCAAACTCAAAGAATTACAACAGCAGTTTACCCTGGATGCCCAAGGAGCAGACGGCGCCTATATGGCTGATCAAATCAAGCAGTTTTTTGAGCATCCAGATAAATTCAAAGTACTTCCTAGTCCTAAAATACCAGACGGTTCTCCTATTGGATGTTTTCAATAATAGACCGTAAAAAAAGAAGACCCAAAATACCTAAATGATGCTATGAAGATTGATCTGAGATCGGATACTTTGACCAAACCAACTCCAGCAATGCTCGAATATATGATGCAGGCCGAGGTGGGAGACGATGTCTATAAAGAAGACCCAACCGTAAATGCACTAGAAAGCAAAATAGCAGCCTATTTTGGAATGGATAGTGCCCTTTATTTCCCAACTGGTACTATGGCAAATCAGGCTGCTATTAAGATTCATACGCAA
>CAZJWI010000208.1:0-4605 GCA_964549485.1 uncultured Flavobacteriaceae bacterium | reverse complement strand
ATCCTTCTACTGTTGCAACTTTTGAAACGCTAACCTCCTTTGGAAATATCATTATTCCTGCCACATCCGGAGAACTTGCTAGTGGTTTGATAGGGCAGGGTCGAATGGCAGAGCCAGAGCAAATTGTTGCCTTTATAGAGGAGGATATACTGTCAAAATTACCATTAAAGGGTAAGCGCTTCTTAATCACAGCTGGCCCTACTTATGAGGCCATAGATCCTGTTCGGTTTATCGGAAATCACAGTAGCGGAAGAATGGGTATCGAACTGGCTAGAGTTGCTGCTAGCCAAGGGGCGCTGGTTACCCTTATCTTAGGACCAAGTGCCTTAGATATAGCCCACGATCGTGTGCAACTGCACCGCGTAGTAAGTGCCCAGCAAATGTACGAAGCGGTACACACTCATTTTGACGATACTGATGTGGCGATAGCTGCCGCTGCCGTGGCAGATTATAAGCCCGCCAGTGTAGCCGATCAAAAAATAAAAAAGAACTCAGATCAACTGTCAATAGACCTTGTAAAAACGCAAGATATTTTGGCCTCTATGGGAGCCAAAAAAAATCAGCAATTACTGATAGGCTTTGCCTTAGAAACTGAAAATGAGATTGCAAATGCCAAAAAGAAATTAGAAAAGAAAAACTTAGATGCAATTGTTTTAAATTCGTTAAATGATAAAGGTGCCGGTTTTCAGACCAAAACCAATAAAATTACGTTAATTACATCATCAGGGATAACTCCTTACGAGCTCAAATCAAAAGCATTGGTGGCTCAAGATATAGTGGAGGCTATTTCTAACCTATTGCCTAAAGCATAGCCTAACCGTTGTGTGCTAAAAATTATTTTGATAATGAAAAAAATACTTTGTCTCCTTTTTTTATCTCTAGTCGCCACTAGCTATGCGCAAGAGCTCAACGCTGTAGTAGTAATTAATGCTGAGCAAACTGGCAAGGCTGATTTGCAAGTGTTTCGCACACTAGAGCGACAAATTACCGAGTTTATGAACAATACGGTTTGGACTGATAAAAATTATAAGAATCAGGAGCGTATCGATTGTTCATTCAATATCATTGTTAGAAACCTCGATGCCGATTTGTTTGAGGCATCTATTCAAGTGCAGTCTTCACGCCCTGTGTATAATTCTAACTACAGCAGTCCGGTCTTTAACTTTAATGACCGTCAATTTACCTTTCAATACATAGAGTTCCAGCCTATGGAGTATAATCCTAGGGTGTACACTAACAACTTAATATCCGTATTATCTTTTTATGCTTATACGATTATTGGCTTAGATGCGAGTACCTTTGATTTAAATGGAGGTGCCGATTATTTTGAAGAAGCCAAACAAATTGTTAGTAATGCGCAACAGGCCAACAGGCCAGGGTGGAAGCCAGTAGATGGCCCACAGTCACGTTTCCGATTAAACGAAGATCTGTTGTCGCCTAACTTTCGTGAGTTTTCTGATGTGATGTATAATTATCACCGCATGGGGCTCGATTATATGTATAGTCAACAACGCGAGAGTAAACAGGCTATAGCGACCACTTTGTTGCAATTGAAAAGCATGTACGATAAAAGACCTAACAATTTCTTGAGTCGGGTGTTTTTTGATGCCAAATCTGAAGAAATCACTTCTATGTTTGCAGGAGGGCCACAGGTTAATATTACTCAACTAGTAGAGACACTCAATAGAGTAGCTCCTCAAAAGGCGGCCTACTGGAGACAGATTAAATTCTAAAAATGTGAGAGCGCCACAGGCGAAGCTCGCTTTGATTTGAACTAGTGCTTAAAAATAATAAACGTGCTCAGGTCACTATCTATATCTAATTATGCTTTAATCGCAGAGGCGACCATTGCCTTTGATGCAGGATTTTCTGTGATTACAGGAGAGACAGGAGCAGGTAAATCTATTTTGCTGGGTGCATTGGGTTTGATTACTGGCAAACGTGCCGATAGTTCTAGCGCAGGAGATGCAACACAAAAGTGTATTGTCGAGGGAGTTTTTGATATAGAAGCTTATCAATTGCGTTCATTTTTTAAAACGCACGATTTGGATTATGAGCCCGATACCATAGTGAGACGCGAAATTTTGCCTTCGGGAAAAAGTAGGGCATTTATCAATGATACTCCAGTTAACTTATCACAGCTACAAACGCTAGGGAATAGACTTATCGATATTCACAGTCAACACAAGACGATGGATGTAGTGGGTAGTGCTTATCAATTTGAAGTCTTAGATACCTGTGCCAATGCCAATGATCTACTACAGGAATATGCGACCTCATACAATGCCTTGCAAGATGCGCAAGAGCGACTGCAGTTGCTTAATGCAAAAAAAGAGAAGGCACAACTCGAATTTGATTATCAACAGTTTTTGTATAATGAGTTAGAAGATGCAGCGCTAAAAGATGGAGAATTTGAGCAACTTGAAGAAGACTTAAAATCACTCAATCACGCCGAAGAGATTGCAGCCCAATTGCTGCAGTCTCAAATCGGTTTGTCTCAAGAAGACAGAGGGGTTTTGGATCAACTAAGGGAGGTTTTATCTCAAATTCAACGAATTGCACCCTATGCCGAGGTATATACTTCCTTAAGCCAAAGAATTGAGAGTGCGCATATCGAATTAGATGATATCGCGTCCGAAATTGATCAATTAGCCTCTCAAGTAATTTCTGATCCTTCTGCCTTAGCGCAGATGAATGAGCGCGCACAGTTATTGTACAATTTGATGCAAAAGCACAAGGTGAGTCATTCTAACGAACTACTCGATGTGCAATCTCGATTGGAGCAGGAGCTCGCAGCCGTGTCCAATGTAGACGATGCCATTGCTCAGACCAAGAAAGATATCGCTTCCGCGAAAGCGAAATCATTAACACTGGCAAGCCAATTACACAAAAAACGCAAACAAGCCATAGCACCTTTGGAAAAGGAAATCACCGGCTTACTAAAAGAATTGGGCATGCAGCACGCCCGATTTGTGATTAATTTGTCAGACACAGCTATGCTGCATCACAATGGTAGCGACCGTTTGGAATTTTTATTTTCGGCAAATGAAGGTATGGAGGTAAGGCCACTTTCTAAAGGCGCATCTGGAGGAGAGCTTTCCCGAGTGATGCTTGCCGTGAAATCGGTTTTGAGTACCCACAAAAAATTACCTAGCTTAGTTTTTGATGAGATTGATACCGGAGTAAGCGGAGCGGTAGCAGTGCGCATGGCAGAAATTTTGAAAAAAATGGGAGAACACCTTCAGCTGGTAAGCATTACCCATTTGCCTCAAATTGCGGCCCAAGGCAGTGCGCATTTTAAGGTGTATAAAAAAACCGCCGCAGGCAAAACAACCACCTATATCAACCGCTTGATCCAGCAGCAGCGTGTTGAAGAGATCGCAGCTATGCTAGGTGGAGCTCAAAAAAGTGAGGCAGCGTTGGCTCATGCGCGTAATCTTCTTGGCTAAATAATTCACGTTTAAAATTATTGATCGATATTTGTGTAAGATATACAAATTGGACAACCGTTCTATTTGTTGTATATATATTAAGGACAAAGAAAACAACTATTTTACTATGGCTTATAATTTACTCAAAGGAAAGAAGGGAATTATTTTTGGTGCGTTAGATGAGCATTCGATTGCTTGGAAGACCGCAGAGCGTGTGCATCAAGAAGGAGGAACCTTCGTATTGACCAATGCTCCAATCGCTATGCGTATGGGATCTTTAAATCAGCTTGCAGAAAAAACAGGGTCTGAGATTATCCCTGCCGATGCAACCTCTATTGAAGATCTTGAAAACCTCGTAGATAAAGCGCAAGAAATTCTGGGAGGCAAGTTGGATTTTGTTTTGCATTCTATAGGGATGTCTGTCAACGTGCGTAAAGGGCGTGCATATACCGATCAAAATTATGCATGGACAGAAAAAGGATGGGACGTAAGTGCAGTTTCTTTTCATAAGACAATGCAGACCTTATATAAAAAGGATGCGATGAATCAATGGGGTAGTATTGTCGCTCTTACCTATATGGCGGCGCAACGTGTTTTTCCTGATTACAACGATATGGCAGACAACAAGGCTTATTTAGAATCGATAGCCAGAAGTTTTGGCTACTTCTTCGGAAAGGACAAGCAAGTACGCGTCAATACCATTTCACAATCTCCAACGCCTACTACAGCGGGTCAGGGAGTCAAAGGTTTTGATGGTTTTATTGCCTATGCCGAAAAAATGAGTCCGCTTGGAAATGCGACAGCCCAGGACTGCGCAGATTATACAGTGACGCTTTTTTCAGACCTTACCAAGCGTGTGACGATGCAAAACCTCTACAATGATGGTGGGTTTAGTAACACAGGTGTAAGTAATGAGGTGATGGATGCCTTTATGGAGAATCAATAGTTAGATTCAATTGTTAAATATTGAGAATTATGCTTTCGCGAAAGCTTAAACCTCGCTAAAACAGGTCTTTTAGAGCAAATCGATCATTGCGATAAAAAGATAACGCATTATTTTTGCGACTAATTATTTTTTCTATATTTGCAAGGAATATAGTGTTTGTTCAATAGGTTTAATTGTTTATTTAAATTTAAATTTAGTTTTATGAAAAAAATTACATTATTAATGGCG
>CAZJWI010000207.1:0-19201 GCA_964549485.1 uncultured Flavobacteriaceae bacterium | reverse complement strand
ACTACAAGACCAGAAACTATTTTTGGAGATACGGCTATTTGTATCAATCCTAACGATGAGCGCTTTACACATCTTAAAGGGAAAAGAGCTATTGTTCCTATATGTGGTCGCAGTATCCCTATTATAGAAGACGAATATGTTGATGTCGAATTTGGGACAGGTTGTCTAAAAGTGACCCCTGCACACGATGTGAACGACAAAGAATTGGGAGACAAACATCAACTAGAGGTCATCGACATTTTTAACGATGACGCCTCTTTAAATAGTTACGGGCTGCATTATGAAGGACAAGATCGGTTTGCTGTACGCAAAGCGATTAAAAAAGAATTAGAAGAAAAAGGTCATTTGCTTAAAACCGAGAACTACACCAATAAGGTGGGTACTTCAGAGCGCACCAAAGCCGTTATTGAGCCACGACTTTCTGACCAGTGGTTTTTAAAGATGAAAGACCTTGTAAAACCTGCTATTAAAGCGGTTTTGGAAACAGAAGACATCAAACTGTTTCCCAAAAAATTTGAGAATACCTATCGCCACTGGATGGAGAATATCCGCGACTGGAATATCTCACGTCAGTTATGGTGGGGGCAGCAAATTCCGGCCTATTACTATGGTGAGGGGAAAAATGATTTTGTGGTAGCGGCGACCTTAGCTGAAGCATTAACGCTTTCGCGAAAGCAAAGTGGTAACGACACTCTAGAAGAAAGTGACCTGCGCCAAGACCAAGATGCATTAGACACTTGGTTTTCTTCTTGGTTGTGGCCTATGAGTGTTTTTGATGGCATTAGAAACCCTGACAATGAAGAGTTCAAGTATTACTACCCTACCAATGATTTGGTCACTGGTCCAGATATTTTATTCTTTTGGGTAGCCCGAATGATTATTGCTGGGTATGAGTATACCGGCAAAAAACCATTCAATAATGTATACCTAACAGGATTGGTACGCGATAAGCAACGCCGAAAAATGTCTAAGTCGTTAGGTAACTCACCAGATGCACTAGCGTTGATCGATCAATACGGAGCCGATGGAGTACGCGTAGGACTGTTATTGAGTAGTGCCGCTGGTAATGACTTGATGTTTGATGAAGACCTATGCCAACAAGGAAAAGGTTTTGTCAACAAAATTTGGAATGCCTTTAGATTGATTAAGGGCTGGGAAGTAGATACTACTATCCCACAGCCTGCTGCTAGCGCGAAAGGTCTAGCCTGGTATCAATCTAGATTTAGTCAGACCCTAAACGAAATTGAAGATCACTTTTCTAAATACAGAATATCGGACGCCCTTATGGCCACCTATAAATTGGTTTGGAATGATTTCTGTGGGTGGCTCTTAGAAATTGTCAAACCCGCTTATCAACAGCCCATAGATCAAAAGACCTACGATGCTGTGATTCGAGCACTGGAAGATAATTTAAAAGTGTTACACCCCTTTATTCCTTTTGCTTCCGAAGAGATCTGGCAAACTATTGCAGCTAGAAGCCCGCAAGAGGCACTCATTATTGGTGAGTGGCCCGAAGCAGGTGCGGTCAATCAAGACATTATTGACGATTTCGAGTATGCCTCACAAGTTGTTTCTGGGATTCGTACCATTCGCAAGAGCAAAAATATTGCCTTTAAGGATGCTATAGAAGTTCACGTGCTAGCCAATGAGCAGGTTTCAAATGAGTTTGATGCAATTATTGCCAAGTTAGGGAACGTGAGTGAGATTGCTTTCGCGAAAGCGCCATTGGACGGAGCTTTATCCTTTAGAGTTAAATCTAATGAGTACTTTATACCGCTTGAAGGTGCGATTGATATTACTGCCGAAATTGCAAAAATTGAAGAAGAACTCAATTATACCAGAGGCTTTTTACAATCGGTGAGCAAAAAATTGTCAAACGAACGTTTTGTGGCTAATGCTCCCGAAAAGGTTGTGGCCATCGAAAAACAGAAACAAGCGGATGCCGAAAGTAAAATTGAGGCCTTAGAAAAACGTATGGCGAGCTTAAAGTAAACACTTGCCAGAAAATTGTACTATTTCAAATACTTCTTAGAGGCCTCAATGTAGGCCTCTTTTGCTTGGTCACTAGTGAGATGTTTGACCTGAAGAAGCGCATTGAGCTTAAAGGCACTCACCAATTCGTGTTCACCTTCGGTCTGGCTAAAGGTGTTTTTTTGAGTTGCCTGTTTGTATAAGGCGTAAAATTGCAACAAAACATCTGGTGGAAATTCCTGTGTGGCAGTACTCACCTTTTTAAAGGCCTCCAGAAACTGTGTATGGAGTACCTCGTCTTTCATTATATGCTTGCGATTACCGATGATGCGCCCTTAACTTTTTGATTTAAAGTCACATTGACCTTAGTCCCTATTGGAAGGTACACATCCACACGTGAACCAAACTTTATAAATCCACTTTCACTTCCTTGAGCAACTTGTTGTCCCTCCTTGGCATAATTGACAATGCGCTTGGCTAAGGCTCCGGCTATCTGTCTGTGCAATACTTCTCCAAACTTTTCGGTACGCACTACTACAGTAGTACGCTCATTCTCTTCACTGGCTTTAGGGTGCCAAGCTACTAAGTATTTACCCGGATGATATTTACTATAGGTCACCTCACCAGCTCCAGGATATCGGGTTACATGAACATTTAATGGCGACATAAAAATAGAAACCTGTAGTCGCTGATCTTTAAAGTACTCTTTTTCGAAAACCTCCTCAATAACAACCACCTTTCCATCTACCGGAGAAACAATCTGAGCTGGGTCGTTCATAGCTAGACGCGATGGATTCCTAAAAAATTGTAAGATTAAAACCAAAAAGACCACTGCTACAGCAACAACTCCATAAAATAACAAATCGTTTGTGATATATCGCTCTGCAAGCAAGATGCCTACTGCGACTATAAGTATAGTGACTGCAATTATTCTATATCCTTCTTTATGGAACATACTCTAATAAAATTAAAAACAAATAAATAAAAGGGCTGGCAAACAATATACTATCCAACCTGTCGTATAAACCGCCATGCCCTGGCATGAGCTGACCACTATCTTTGACACCCGCCTGCCGTTTTAACTGTGATTGTATTAAGTCTCCCAGTGTACCAAAAATGGAGGTGGTTGCCGCTACCGTTAACCATAAGCTCAAACTTAATAGCCCTGTAAACTGATAGATAAAAACACTAGCGACACAGGCAAAAAATAAGCCTCCTAAAAAGCCCTCTATGGTTTTCTTAGGAGATATACGCTCGAGTAGTTTGTGCTTTCCGATGCTTTTTCCTACGATAAAAGCAAAGGTATCATTTATCCAAATCAATGCAAAGACACTCGCTACCAGATATGAGGTATACTCACCCCTATAAGAAGGAAGTAAAATTGTAAAGACAATACCCCCAATAATATAAAATAAGGTATATCCATACTTTTGAGCAACTGTGATGTATCGCTGTGAAGGCCGGATTAAATTTTTGATCAAATAGCTATTTACGGTAATGGTTAAGACTAAGAAGATAAGCGTCGCATCAGGCGACCATTTATAATAGCAAAAAACAGCCGTAGCAACTAGTAATAATAGATAGGGCAATAGCGAACGAATACCGACAAGTTTTAAAAATTCATAAAGGCATATGCCTCCAAAAATTAAAAACAGAACAAGATAAATATGTTCTAAAGAGAATATAGCCAATAGCAGGAGTGCTACGTATAAAATGCCCGATAATGCTCTAATTAGTACTTCACGCATACTACAAATCTTCTAGTAGTAGCAAATATAGATTCTTTGTACTGCTTCCGTAAGTAAGGAAGTCTTTTTCGTCTTCTTTTAATTCGAAGTGTTTGATGGTCGTTATATTGGTAGGAATATTACCTGAATTACGGGTTTTGATAATACGAAGACCTTCTCCGATATTATTTACGATTTGACTAGTAGTTGCATAGATGACCATATTTTGTGGCAATTCGTGAAGCTTCATTTCTTTAAGCTGGTTCGAACATACCAAAATAGATCCGTTATCGGCGACGAGACTTTCACAAGTTGTCAGGTAAAAAGAAGCAGATGTCTTTTTTCCAAATGAGAGATTATATCCGCCAAAAACATCTTTTAAATTTTCATCGATACAAAATACCTCCGATTCGTACCAATCGTTTTCCATAAGTATATTGTCAAAATTTTGCTGTACTTCTTCAGGGTTTACGGCATAGAGAAATTTGCCGCCGTTATGTATAAAATTTTTAGTAAAACGCTCATCTGGAGGTGTATGCTCATCTGGCATATACTTACTGCGTTCTTCGTGCATTTTTTCTAAACGGGGGCCGTCTGATTTAGAGGAACTCTTAAATAATTTTCTAAATAGACTCATAGAGAGATTGCATTCCAATATTTATGGGTTATCCAAATATAAAAAATTCTTGACCCAACCTTCGGTTAAATCAAGAATTTTTCGTTTATGCCTATTGGCTGTGACCTAACTACTCTACTACTGCTTCAGTTTCTTCTTCCTTCTTTCCAAAAGGTCGCTCTCCAAATATAGTCACTAGATCATCTTTAAAAATCACCTCCTTGTCCAAAAGCATATTGGCCAATTGGGTGAGCTTGTCTTTATTCTCAGTAAGTAAGTCTACCGCGCGCTTGTACTGCTCTTCGATGATTTCAGAAATTTCTTTATCAATAAGTTCGGCAGTCTTCTCTGAATAAGGCTTAGTAAATCCGTTATCGCCTTGCCCTGTAGAATCGTAATAGGTCAAATTACCAACTTTATCACTTAATCCATACACAGTAACCATCATTCTGGCCTGCTTTGTCACTTTTTCGAGGTCACTTAAGGCTCCTGTAGAGATCTTATTAAAAATAACATCTTCTGCTGCTCTACCTCCTAAGGCCGCGCACATCTCATCCAGCATTTGTTCCGGACGAACAATAAGACGTTCTTCAGGTAAATACCAAGCAGCACCCAGAGAATTTCCCCTTGGCACAATCGTCACTTTTACCAGTGGAGCCGCGTGCTCAAGTATCCAACTCACTGTAGCATGTCCAGCTTCGTGAAAAGCGATAGCCTTTTTCTCGTCTGGCGTAATAATTTTATTTTTCTTCTCCAGTCCTCCTACGATACGATCAACGGCATCCAAAAAGTCTTGTTTTTCTACCGCTTTATTGCCTTTTCTAGCCGCGATTAATGCCGCTTCATTACACATATTGGCGATATCGGCTCCAGAGAAACCTGGAGTTTGTTTGGCTAGAAAATCTACATCTAGACCGTCTACTTTCTTTAAAGGTCGTAGATGTACCTCAAAAATTTCTTTTCGCTCTCTAACATCGGGAAGATCTACATAAATCTGACGATCAAAACGTCCAGCACGCATCAATGCCTTATCCAAAACATCGGCGCGGTTTGTAGCGGCCAGTACAATCACATTGGTGTTTGTACCAAATCCATCCATTTCGGTGAGCAATTGATTTAAGGTATTCTCACGCTCATCATTAGAACCTGAGAAATTACTCTTCCCTCTGGCACGACCTATGGCGTCAATCTCATCTATAAAAATGATAGCAGGTGCTTTTTCTTTGGCTTGTTTAAAAAGATCTCTCACTCGAGAAGCTCCCACACCAACAAACATTTCAACAAAGTCAGAACCAGACAAAGAGAAGAAAGGTACCTCGGCCTCTCCAGCTACGGCTTTCGCCAAAAGCGTTTTACCTGTACCCGGCTGGCCTACAAGCAAGGCGCCTTTAGGAATTTTACCTCCCAGACTGGTGTATTTTTCAGGATTTTTGAGAAAATCTACAATTTCTTGTATTTCCTCTTTAGCCCCCTCCAGACCCGCAACATCTTTAAAAGAAGTCTTGATATCTGTCTTTTCGTCAAAAAGTTTGGCCTTTGATTTACCTATATTAAATATTTGTCCTCCAGGACCTCCGCCAGATCCAGCAGACATACGGCGCATGATAAAGATCCAGATTCCCACAATTAGCAATATGGGTAAAAATGGAATGATCTTATCAAACATACTTACCTCCTGATCATAAGCGATCTCTGTAGAGACATTTGCTTCTGTGATGATCTCTTTGAGGTCGTTTTCAAAATTTTGCTGATCCCCAAACTTGACGCGATAATCGGCAGCGGCTTGTGAAGGCTTCATAAATGAAGGACCTGAATTTCGCTTTTGATGCACCGCCTTAGACTCTGCCTCAGGGGTTAAAAATATCTTGGCTTCTCTCTTATTTGAAATCACCAAAACTTTGGAGACATCTCCGTTTCTCAAATAGTCATTGAGTCTTGTTTGTGACACCACATTTGGATCTCCCATTCCTTCGCCTCCACCTAAGGCGGTCAAGGCAAAAAACATCACGATTAGGATACCAAAAATCCAATAAGAACTGTATTTGTTCTTTTTGGGCGTAGGCGAGTTTTTATTTTCTTTTTCTGACATTCAATTATTTTTTTAATAGCTAGATGCTATGGTTGTAATTTTTGCATCCCCCCATAGACTTTCGATATCGTAGAATTCACGGATATGTTTTTGAAATACATGAACTACAATGTTTACATAGTCCATCAAAACCCACTCGGCATTATCCAATCCTTCAATATGCCAGGGCTTTTCTTTGGTCTCTTTACTCACAATCTTCTGAATAGAATTCACAATTGCGGCCACCTGTGTATTAGAAGTACCATTGCAAATAATGAAATAATCACAAACCGTGTTTTCCAGCTCCCTTAGGTCCAAAATATCAATATCCTGCCCTTTTACCTCCTCTATTCCTTTAAGAATTGTTGTTATTAATTGATCTGTGCTTGTTTCCTTTTTTGCCATTAAATCCTTTTATTTACACAAAGTTATTACAAATTTACAGTTATTCTCGCTCTTAACATAAGTTTAAATACTGCAATTCCTACATGCGCATAGTCAAACTTCATACCATTGATTCTACCAATAACTATCTCAAGGAAGTTGCCAAATCCGAAAATCTCCAGACCGACATGGTGGTTTGGGCCTTAGAACAAACCAATGGTCGAGGCCAAATGGGTACGGTTTGGGAAACCGAGGCTGGTAAGAATCTGACATTCAGCATCTTTAGAAAGGTGAAGCGTATTACCGTTGCCCAGCAGTTTTATGTTACTATGGCCGCATCACTCGCGGTAAAAGCGGTCTTAGAAAAACTTTTGATTAAAAATGTTACTGTCAAATGGCCTAACGACATATTGTCAGACAAAAAGAAAATCTGTGGCATCCTCATAGAAAGTGTCATAAAAAAGGGAAAATTAGACGCCCTAATTTTGGGAGTGGGTCTCAATGTAAATCAAACCGACTTTGGTGGGGTCTCCAGAGCCACTTCGATAAAACAGCAAACTGGTATTCACTTTGATTTGGAAGAAATCTTGCAGCTTTTACTTGAACAGTTTCACCATTTTGTCGATTTATTGCTCAATGATCGCTTTGACTATATCAAGCAAACCTATGAGGCAGATTTATTTAGAAAAAACAAACCTTCGACTTTTGTAAAAGACAACAAACAGTTTGTGGGTATAATAAAAGGAGTAACACCTTTAGGGAAACTAATGGTCCAAGAAGAAGATGATATACTTAACACATATGACCTAAAAGAGTTACAACTCTTATACTGATATCTGGGCCTTTTTGAGAGTGAGGAGTGCTTACAAAATTTGCGAGCTTTGTCGTATCTTTGTCTTTCAGAAAAAAAGCTATGCCACAAGAATTAATTGCACCACCAAAACGTCAGGCCAAACCCAAATGGTTACGGGTGAAATTGCCTACTGGTAAAAAATATACCGAACTAAGAGGTCTGGTAGAGAAATACGACCTGCATACCATATGTACTTCAGGGAGTTGCCCCAATATGGGCGAATGCTGGAGTGAAGGTACTGCCACATTTATGATCTTAGGGAATATTTGTACGCGCTCCTGCGGTTTTTGTGGCGTCAAGACGGGTCGTCCCGAGACAGTTGATTGGGAAGAACCCGAAAAAGTAGCACGATCTATAAAGTTAATGGCGATCAAACACGCTGTAATTACCTCGGTAGATCGAGACGATCTCAAAGATATGGGTACTATTATATGGGGAGAAACCGTACAGGCAATAAGACGGATGAATCCTGAAACTACCCTAGAAACTCTTATTCCAGATTTTCAAGGTCGTGAGGACCTGTTAGACCGCATAATTGCTGTTCATCCTGAGGTGGTATCTCACAATATGGAGACGGTAAAGCGCCTGACACGAGAGGTGCGTATTCAAGCCAAGTACGAACGCAGTTTGGGCGTGCTCAAATACTTGAAAGAACAAGGGATTAAGCGCACCAAGTCTGGTATCATGCTTGGGTTGGGAGAAACTGAAGACGAAGTTATTCAAACGCTTAAAGATTTGCGCGCTGTCAATCTTGACATAGTCACTATTGGTCAGTACTTACAACCGTCAAAAAAGCACTTACCTGTAAAACAGTTTATCACTCCAGATCAGTTTAAAAAATACGAGACAATCGGGCTCGAAATGGGCTTTAGACACGTAGAAAGTGGCGCATTAGTGCGCTCATCCTACAAGGCCCAAAAACACCTTACTTAAATGGGGTCAAAAACGCGAGTTGCCATTAATGGCTTTGGGCGTATAGGACGTACGGTGTGTAAACGCATCCAAGATCACCCAGAGATGGAGGTGGTCGCTATCAATGATATTGCCAGGGCCGAGACGCTAGCACATCTGTTAAAATACGATAGTATTCACGGCATTTATGATGCAGATATCCGCTTTCGCGAAAGCGCAACACCCCAAGACCCCCCAAGTATTACTATTGACGGCAGTGAGGTTGTGGTTTTTAATAGATCCAGCATCCAGGATATCCCGTGGCACCAATGCCAGCCCGACATAGTATTGGAATGTACAGGTAAATTTAAAACCAAGGTCGATTTACAACAGCATCTGGATCAGGGAGCAAAAAAGGTCATATTGGCAGCGCCACCCATAGACGATAGTATTCCTATGGTTGTTTTGGGGGTAAATGATGATATCCTTGCCTGTGACCCACCTATTGTATCTAATGCCTCTTGCACCACCAATAACGCAGCTCCGATGATTCAATTGATCGATGAGTTATGCGGGGTGGCTCAGGCTTATATTACCACCATACATTCATATACCTCAGATCAGAGCTTACACGATCAGCCCCACCGTGATTTGCGCAGAGCTAGAGCAGCCAGTCAAAGTATCATACCTACAACCACCGGTGCAGCCAAAGCCTTGACAAAAATTTTTCCTGACCTCTCTAGTGTCATTGGAGGCTGTGGCATTCGTGTACCTGTTCCTAATGGTTCGCTCACAGACATTACCTTTAATGTAAAAAAGGATACCTCGATAGCAGCAGTGAATGAGGCATTTCAAAAAGCTGCTGAGACGAGATATAAAGGTATTTTACAATACACCGAATTGCCTTTAGTTTCTATAGATATGATTGGCAACACCCATTCTTGTGTTTTTGATGCACAAATGACTTCAGTTATTGGAAAAATGGTAAAGATCATTGGATGGTATGACAATGAAATGGGCTATTCGAGCCGATTAATCGATTTAATCTTACGCATTTCAAAGAAATAATCTATATTTAGCCCTATTAACCTACATCAATGAAAGCAGTAACTACCCCGTTCTTGCTTATACTTTTTCTTTTTTTTGCTGGACTCTCCAGAGCTCAGGAGGTAGATCCTATTGTGCTTAACCTGACCAATGCCAAAGTGGATTCTCTGATGGGAGAAGCTGTAGCAGCCATTCAAAATCTTGATTACAACCAATCTATTACACATTTAACCAATGCGCGTAATCTCGCTATGGAAGTGGGCAATAAAAGTCGAATTGGTCTTACAAGCACCAATTTGGCAAGGCTCTACTTGCAATTAAAGGATTATGACAAAGCCACCTTAGAAAACGACAAGGCTATTGCCATTCAAAATACCGATGATACCAAAATAGGTCTTGGACAAAGTCATATTATTGCTGCACAACTATTTATGCAAAAAAATGAGCTTCAGAAAGCCGATAGCGCTCTGGCTAAAGCAGCTACTCTCTTTGCCGAAGAACGCAACAAATTACTACAAGCAACTACGCAATACTATCGAGGTATTTTAGCCATAGCACAGCAAAAATACGATGCTGCTTTAACCTGGTTTACTACGGCCATTCCTGTTCTTGAGAGCAACGAAGAGACTTATTTCTTAGCCAATAGCTATCTCAATATGGGTAAGGCTCATATAGCACTTAACAATATTGAACAGGCCAAAGAGGCGCTCGATCAATCCAAATCCTTGATTAAAACGCACAACTACAAAGGACTAGAAACCAGCATCCTCAAGGTTGAAAGTGATCTTGCGATCTTGCAAAATGATTTTAAAAGTGGTTATGCTCAACTAGAAAAATATACCGCTGCTAGTAGTACTCAGAACAGTCAGAATCAAGCTGTGGTATTAAGCACGCCCGATAAAGGGATTAACGAGACACTAGCCAATACGCTTTCTAAAGATATCGAAAGAGAACAAAAACGCAAATTACAGGTAAACGAGCTCACTACTGTTTTGGGTATCGCTCTTATAACCATATTGTCACTGCTCACCCTATCTCTTTATAAAAATAACAATCTACGCGCCAAGGCTAACGAATTATTACAAGCCAAAAATACCGAGCTTATCATCGCTAAAGAGAATGCCGAGAAAGCATCTATGGTCAAAGCTCAATTCTTGTCTACCATTACACATGAGCTCAGAACGCCCATGTATGCTGTTACTGGTTTGACGCATTTACTCTTGACAGAAAATCCGACACCCGAACAGAAAAAACACCTCGACTCATTAAAATTCTCTGGAGAATACCTCTTATCGCTTATTAATAACATTTTGGATCTAAACAAATTAGAAGCCAACAAGGTAGAGGTAGAAGAAACTAGCTTTAACCTTAAAAAGCGGATTGAGGATGTTTTATTTGCCTTAGGGAAATCTGCCAAAGACAAAGGCAACACACTTTCTTTTGAATTTGATCCAGATATCCCGGATGAGATATTGGGAGATCCACTTATGATTTCACAAATCCTGATAAATCTTGTGGGTAATGCCGTTAAATTTACCAGAGATGGTAATGTATATGTAAGGGTTCAAAAGATTAGTCAGACTGATGCAGATATACGCCTGCACTTTGAGGTCGAAGATACCGGTGAGGGAATTTCTAAGAAAAAACAGAAGAACATCTTCCAAAATTTCACCCAGGGCTCTGTGGCCATTAACCGTAAGTTTGGAGGAACAGGTCTTGGATTATCAATCGTTAAAAATTTACTCGATTTATTAAATAGTAAGATTACCCTAGAAAGTACACTAGGCAAGGGGTCTATTTTTAAATTTGATATCAAGTACAATTTGAACACTACAGATGTAAGCGAAGAAAATCCGCACAACATCATTTACGATGTAGACTATGTTGCCTTAGAGAATCGCAAAATACTGGTTGTTGAAGACAATAAGATCAATCAGATGATTACCCGCAAAATCCTGGAGAAGAATCAAATGATTTGTGATGTGGCAGACAATGGCGAGATTGCTGTAGAAAAAGCGCGTACAGACAATAGCTTTGATCTTATATTAATGGACATCCACATGCCAGGCATTAGCGGTATTGAGGCAACAGAGCAAATTAGAACCTTTGACCAGAATATTCCGATTTTGGCCTTGACTGCTGTAACTATAGATGAAAATATCGACGATTTTCACGAGGCTGGTTTTAACGACATCATTCCTAAACCATATAAGGTAGAAGAGTTTTTCCAGAAAATTCACAATGCTCTAAAACGCAGTCACGTTATTAGTTAAACTCTTTGACAAAGGTCTGAATGCTTTTTTCAAAGGCCACTGCATCATTTAATATCTTAGTCTTTATAGGCAAATAACACAAGTTGGCTTGTTGTACTTTTCCTTCCAATCGCACAAAATCCTTTTCTGTGGTAAGTAATACGCCTGGTGTATCGAGGTGGGCAATTTCTTGAGCTGTAAAATTGTGATGATCGGCGTAGGCGATATGTTCAAAGGTCAATCCTAAAGCGTGCAAGTGAGCAATAAAGGGTTTGGGGTTGGCAATTCCAGTGATGACTCGCAAAGGCCGATTAATCAACTCGTCTAGTCGCACCTGTAGATCACCTTTTGTCGTATCGCTATATTGAATCCCTGCAAAAAACAACTGTTGATGGCCCTTGGGAGCCAAACGCCTTGATAACTCTTTTTGAGCTGGGGGTGTCAATGTCAAAGGGCATTTGGTCACCACAATCATATCGGCTCTATCTGCCCCACTGCGCGGCTCTCTCAAATTGCCTGCTGGTAAGAGATAATCGTTTGTATACAGATCGTCATAGGCGGTCAAAACAATATTAAACCCTGCATTGACAGCCCTATGCTGAAAGGCGTCATCCAAAACTAACACTTCTGGCACACCCACTTTTTTTTGAAGCGCTTTGATACCCTCGCGTCTATCCTCACATACAAAAACAGCTATATCAGTAAATTTTTTAGCAAATTGCAAGGGCTCATCCCCAACTTCTTCTGGTGCACTTGTCGGGTTAACTTGTTTAAACCCTCTGGTCTTTCTTCCGTAGCCTCTGCTTAGGATCACAGGGACATGCATCGTTGATAAAATGGCAATGAGGCATTCGGTCATGGGGGATTTTCCGGTACCACCTGTATTGAGGTTACCCACACAAATTACGGGAAAGTGATACTTGGTAGAAGACAACCACCCCTGGTCATATAGCCAATTTCGCGTAAGCGTAATAAGATAGTACACGGCCGCAAAAGGAAATAGGATTTTACGTATCGACTTCATAGAACGAAGGTATAATTTTTATCTTTAGGGCTTAACAATTTACTATGACCATACGAGAAGTACTTTCTATACTCAATACGTGGGCCCCTCTAGCCAATGCAGAAGGGTTTGACAATGTAGGTTTATTGGTGGGTGATGACCAAAAAGAGGTAAGCAATATTTTGGTGGCACATGATGCGCTTGAAGCGGTAGTATTGGAAGCCGCCCAAAAATCCTGTAATCTCATTGTGTGCTTCCATCCTATTATATTTTCAGGACTTAAACAACTCACTGGCAAAACCTATGTAGAAAGAGCGGTAATTCAAGCCATTAAAAACGATATAGCCATTTTTGCAATTCACACGGCTTTGGACAATGTCCCGCACGGAGTGAATTACGGCATGTCCCAAGCCTTAGGATTGACAGACTGTAGCGTACTTATCCCTAAAGAAGAGCAACTTTTTAAATTGACGACCTATGTACCCCATGATGCAAGCCAAGTCGTGACTGACGCAGTGTTTAAGGCAGGGGCTGGCCAATTAGGAAACTATAGCGAATGTCATTTTAAGACCGAGGGCATGGGTACTTTCAAACCCGAAGCAAATGCCCAACCCTATGTAGGAGAAAAGGGCGTAAGACATCAACAGCCCGAAACGCAATTGCATTTTGTATTTGAGAAAGACAAAAAACGAACCATTATAAAGGCACTTAAAAACGCACATCCCTACGAAGAAGTGGCTTATGAAATTACAGCCCTTGTCAATTCGCATCCCAGTCTGGGTATGGGACAAATAGGCAGCTTGGAAAAAGTGATGTCACCAGCAGCATTTTTAGCCCACACTAAGCAGGTTTTTGACACTGGCGGCATACGTCATTCAAAAATAGGGCAAAAACCTATTCAAAAAGTTGCGGTTTTGGGAGGCAGCGGAGCCTTTGCCATTGCTGCTGCAAAAAGAGCTGGAGCCGATGCTTATGTCACTGCAGACCTCAAATACCATGATTTTTACCAAGCCGAAGATCGCCTACTTCTAGCCGATATTGGACACTATGAAAGCGAACGTTTTACAAAAAACATTATCGCTAACTATCTTACAGAAAAAATTCGTAATTTTGCAATCATTTTATCAGAGGAAAATACCAATCCTATCAACTATTTTTAACGTATGGCAAAGAAAAAGGAAGTAACTGTAGAAGAAAAACTACGCGCACTTTACGATTTACAATTAATTGATTCTCGTGTCGATGAGATTCGCAATGTGCGAGGTGAATTACCTTTAGAAGTAGAAGATTTAGAAGATGAAGTCGCTGGACTCAACAAGCGTATTGAAAAGCTTGACAACGAATTAGCGCTTATCGAAGATCAAATTAAAGCCAAAAAGATTCTTATTGAAGAGTCTAAGGCTGGCATCAAAAAATACTCTGAGCAGCAAAAAAACGTGCGCAACAACAGAGAGTTTAATGCCTTGAGTAAGGAAATTGAGTTTCAGGAATTAGAGATTCAACTAGCCGAAAAAAATATCAAAGAATACAAGGCTCAAATTGAGCAAAAGAAAGAGGTTATCGATCAAACCAAAGAACGTTTGGGAGAACGCGAGACGCACTTGCAGCACAAGAAAAGTGAGTTAGATGCCATTCTTGCAGAAACCGAAAAAGAAGAAAAAGAATTGATTAAGAAGAGCGCCGATTTTGAGAAAGAAATCGAAGAGCGCTTGGTCAAAGCCTACAAACGTATTCGTTCAAATGTACGCAATGGTCTTGCCGTTGTACCTATTGAGCGCGGTGCTTCTGGAGGTTCATTCTTTACCATTCCTCCACAGATTCAAGTTGAAATTGCGAGTCGTAAAAAAATCATTACCGATGAGCACAGTGGACGTATCTTAGTAGATAGTGAGCTTGCCGAACAGGAAAAAGAGAAAATGCAAGCTTTATTTGCAAAACTCTAAGTCCTAGCATCTCAAAACATAAAAACCCTTGTCCTGACAAGGGTTTTTTTATGCACGATTATTAACATTCTCTTAGTAGAGGAGGCTATTTTTATCCCTTATTTTTACCCATTGTTAACGCAAATAAAATATATGATGAAGATGACAACGCTTTTGCTAAGTTTGATTATGGCACTTTCATGCCAGCAACAGTCAACCACGCAAAAAGAACCTACCGCACAATTAGCCCCTGTTCAAACTCAAGCCCAAAATGGTTTGCGTAAGGCCTATTTTGCCAGTGGTTGCTTCTGGTGTGTAGAAGCGATTTTTGAAAGTGTGGCAGGGGTCTCTGAGGTAATTAGTGGCTATAGTGGTGGTACAGAAGCTAATCCCACCTACAAAGAAGTAGGATACGGACGCACAACACATGCCGAGGCTGTAGAGGTCTATTACAATCCAAAAGAAGTAAGTTTTGAAACGCTAGTAAAGGTGTTTTTTGGATCACACGATCCTACCACAAAAAATCGACAGGGTCCCGATAGTGGGCCACAATATCGATCGATCGCATTTTATCAGAATGAAGCCGAAAAACAAATCATTGAGCAACACATCAATGCGCTCAATGAAAGCACCTATAACGGGGGTATCGTCACTCAGGTTCTACCCTTTCAGAAATTTTGGAAAGCCGAGGCCTATCACCAGAATTATGAACGCAACAATCCCAACAATCCTTACATACAAAACGTATCTATCCCTAGGCTAAAAAGATTTCAGGCCAAATTTCCAGAATTGCTCAAAGATAATGCACATTAACCTTTAGAAAACTGCAATTCAAATAATAAAGGATATAAACGGTCACTAGTTTCATAGTGACCGTTTTCTTTTTTGACGAGCTCGGGTAATATATCATAAGGACTCTCATGATGTTCTCTAAAAAAGTCCAATTGTAGGCCAGCGTCTAGCAATGCTGTGATGGTCTGGGCCAAACCGTGATTCCAGCCGTATTCTTTACTGGTCATTTTATTGTCTGTATCGGCATAAGTGCCTTGATATTCTTCATAGATCACTTCTTCTTGATCATAGCCGTAGCGCATTTGAGGTTTACCTGAGCTATAGTCAAACATCCACACTATAGGATGAAAGTCTACGATATAAAAAACACCTCCCTTTTTTAAACGTTGGGCTATCATTTGCGCCCAAGGATTGAGATCGGGAAGCCAGCCTATAGTACCATAACTCGTAAATACGATATCGAATTGCTCCTTTATATATTCTGAGGTGTCTAAGACATTACAACAAACAAAGGTTGCGGGAGTATTTATTTTTTTGGAGAGCGCTTTCGCGAAAGCAATCCCTTTGTCACTAATATCAACACCTGTACATTGTGCTCCCATACGCGCCCAGCTCAAAGTATCTTGCCCAAAATGACATTGCAAATGCAATAATGATTTACCCTTAACATCTCCCAAGGCCTCCAGTTCAAAAGTTTGTAAAGAGCTTTTACCGTTTATAAACCCCCCAAGGTTGTAGAAGTTACTGCTAGTATGCGCCTCTACCTTTTGGTTCCAGGTTGCCTTATTGATCTCAAAAAAATCAGCATTAGTCAGTTTCATTTTACAGCTATTTATCCCGCAAAAGATAGGATAAAAAAATAAGCTGATGCTTACTGAACAACCAGCCTTGGCATTTATAGGATTATGTGTGCCCTATTATAGAGAAGTGGTATCTTTGCCCAGATAAAGTACCTTATATGAAACTTGAGCTTATTCCCAATATAAAACACAGTCAATCCAATCAGTTTTTCTTACTATGTGGCCCTTGCGCTATAGAGGGTGAAGATATGGCATTTAGGATTGCAGAAAAGGTCATCGAGATTACTGACAAACTCGAAATTCCATACATTTTTAAAGGCAGTTTTCGCAAGGCCAATCGCAGCCGTGTCGATAGCTTTACTGGCATAGGAGACGAAAAAGCCTTAGAAATTCTGGCCAAGGTTGCCGAAAAATTTTCGGTTCCTACCGTAACAGATATACACGAAGCCTCAGACGCTGCACTGGCAGCCCAATATGTTGATGTGTTACAAATACCCGCTTTTTTAGTACGACAAACGGCCTTAGTGGTAGCTGCTGGAAAAACAGGCAAAGTTGTCAATTTGAAAAAAGGCCAATTTATGTCGCCAGAGAGTATGAAGCACGCCGTCAAAAAAGTAACCGATTCTGGAAATCAACAGGTTATGGCCACAGATCGAGGCACCATGTTTGGGTATCAGGATATGATTGTAGATTTTAGAGGTATTCCTACAATGAAAGAATTTGCAACTACGGTACTAGATGTTACACATTCTTTACAACAACCCAACCAGACCGCAGGTGTTACCGGAGGAAGACCAGATATGATTGAGACCATTGCCAGAGCAGGCATTGTCACCGGCGTAGATGGGCTTTTTATCGAAACACATTTTGATCCGGCCAATGCCAAAAGTGATGGCGCCAATATGCTAGATCTCGCCCACCTTGAAGGATTACTCACGCGTCTTACAAGGATTCGTAAAACGATTAATGAGTTTGATTAAAAAGTTCTACTTATAAAACAAAAAAAACGCTCAGCAACACTGAGCGTTTTTTTTATAAATAAATATCAAATCTACAGTTGAATGGTAAAGGTTTGGTTACCGATGCTCACTTCGGCAATATTATCACAACTACCGTCTCCAAAATTGAGTGAACCTTGAAGGTTATTTTGAGTGATATCCAAAATACCACTTACAAAATGTGGACAGCTGGCTTCTCTGCGTAGAGCATCTACAACGGTACCGCTTCGGTTAAAGCCAGAGCTAAAAGTTGTATTCCAGTTGCCTGTTACCAAAAAGGCATTATCGGTCCAGGTTCCGCTACCCACACCTTCAATCCATTCTCTGGTGCGCGTCAAGGCTCTAGTAGCTACAATATCTTCGGTAGGAAAGTACACGCCTACTGTCGCATTAAGGACAGACTGTGGGTTCCCATTGTCATTCTCTAATTGACGTACTAAGGTACCCCCACCACTTACATTATTGTCATTATAAGTAAAATCGTCGTACTCATAAGTGATGGTTCGCGATTGATTTTGAATAGCGCCGTAGGTCAACACGACACGTCCAGTCACCTGAGCTCCATTTTGCAGGGTACAGCCACTTCCAAAATCTACTAGTATTTCGCCTCCTCCTGCTCCATCGGGTGTTAGCGTAATCTCAGCACAAGAGGAAAAAAAGCTGTTTGAGGAACTTCTGTTTGTTTCTTCGGCTTCTACATAGGCGTTCTCAACGATAGAAAAACTTTGATCTTCGGTATTATCAACCTGAGCTGCCAATCGCAACTCTGCGGCAGTAGGAAGTTCAGAAGTGGTTTCAGTGGTATCATCTTCACTTTCACAAGCAACAAAAGCAACTGCCAACCCAAGAACTAGGGTAGATTTTAATAGTGTTTTCATGGTTTTCATAAGTATGTGTTTTTTGATTATCATATCTCTATGACTCTATTAAAACGCAATCGTTTAATTTTATTTCACATTTTTTTAATAAATATGTTCACTATGTACATTTTAAATAAAATTGTATCTTTGCCCGCTGATAGACACACTATCATATACATAAAAATCATTTAAAACAATATTGGAATGTATTTAACTAAAGAGAAGAAGGAAGAAATTTTTGAAAAACACGGTAAAGGAAAAAACGATACTGGTTCTGCCGAAGGTCAGATCGCTTTATTTACACACCGTATCAATCACTTGACAGAACACTTAAAAAACAATCGTAAAGATTTTAATACAGAGCGTTCTCTAGTAAAACTCGTAGGTAAGCGTCGTGCTTTATTGGACTACCTTATCAAAAAAGATATCATGAGATATCGTGCGATTATCAAAGAATTGAATATCAGAAAATAATTTCGAGGGGGCCTTATGGCTCCCTTTTTATTTAGCGCTTTCGCGAAAGCAAATACTGACTCACCTCAGTAATGGTTAGCAAAGTGTGATATAAAAGTCCCACAGAGTACGGCGTTGCTCGATGGGCAGAGAAAGCTAAACAGCTAGTTTTTCATTGGTGTCATCAACTACAACTACAACACAACGACACAGTGCAACCTCAGGGTTGACGCATTATTAATCTACCCTATAAAGGGTAAAATGAAAAACTTAAACTATGATTCCAAAGGTTTACAAAGAGGTTATTGACCTCGGCGATGGAAGAGAAATTTCTATCGAAACAGGAAAACTTGCCAAACAAGCACACGGAAGTGTCGTGGTGCAATCTGGCAAATGTATGCTATTGTGTACAGTAGTTTCCAACTACAAACAATCTGATGTGGATTTTCTTCCACTTACGGTTGATTACCGCGAAAAATTTGCAGCAGCCGGTCGCTATCCAGGCGGTTTCTTTAAAAGAGAAGCACGACCAAGTGACGGCGAAGTATTGACCATGCGTTTGGT
>CAZJWI010000206.1:0-5876 GCA_964549485.1 uncultured Flavobacteriaceae bacterium | reverse complement strand
AGTACGGTGCAAAACGCCCTAAAAAGTAATCAACAACACTTTTAAAGAGAAGTAATGAGAAAAAGACAGGCCAAAAAAAGACCGATTTTGCCAGATCCAAGATTTAACGATCAGTTGGTGACTCGTTTTGTCAACATGATGATGTGGGATGGAAAAAAATCGACAGCTTTTAAAGTTTTTTACGATGCGATTGATATCGTAGACGAGAAAAACACCAACGAAGAAAAAACAGCTTTAGAGTTGTGGAAAGACGCCTTATCTAATGTGATGCCTCACGTAGAAGTACGTAGTCGTCGTGTTGGGGGTGCAACCTTTCAAATTCCAATGCAGATTCGTCCGGATCGCAAGATCTCTACGGCGATGAAGTGGTTGATAGGGTATGCGAGAAAACGCAATGAGAAATCGATGGCTCAGAAATTAGCTTCAGAGATTCTCGCTGCTGCGAAAGAAGAAGGTGCTGCTGTTAAAAAACGTGTAGATACGCACAAAATGGCAGAAGCAAACAAAGCATTTTCACACTTTAGATTCTAAGAAATGGCAAGAGATTTAAAATTCACTAGAAATATTGGTATTGCTGCTCACATTGACGCAGGTAAAACCACTACGACAGAGCGTATCCTTTATTATACAGGGGTAAGCCATAAAATTGGAGAAGTTCACGATGGTGCCGCCACGATGGACTGGATGGAGCAAGAGCAAGAGCGCGGGATTACAATTACTTCTGCAGCAACAACTTGTACTTGGAAGTTCCCGATGGAAAACGCCAAGCCAACTCCAGAAACAAAAGATTATCACTTTAACATTATCGATACTCCGGGCCACGTTGATTTTACCGTAGAGGTAAATCGTTCACTACGTGTATTGGACGGGTTGGTATTCTTGTTTAGTGCAGTAGATGGTGTTGAGCCACAATCTGAGACAAACTGGAGACTTGCTGACAATTACAAAGTGCCACGTATCGGTTTTGTAAATAAGATGGACCGTCAGGGTTCAAACTTTTTGGCAGTATGTCAGCAAGTTAAAGATATGTTGAAGTCTAATGCAGTTCCTATTGTATTAAACATTGGAGACGAGGCAGACTTTAAAGGTATCGTTGATCTTGTAAAGAACCGTGCTATTGTATGGCATGACGAAACTCAGGGATCTACTTTTGATGTAGTAGACATTCCTGAAGATATGAAAGAAGAAGCTCGTAAATATCGTGGGTTGCTTATCGAAGAGGTGGCAGCTTATGATGAAAACTTGCTCGAAAAATATATGGAAGATGAAGATTCAATTACAGAAGAAGAAGTGCATGCTGCGCTTCGTGCTGCTGTGATGGATATGTCTATCATTCCTATGATCTGTGGATCTGCATTTAAGAACAAAGGGGTTCAATTCTTATTGGACGCTGTATGTCGTTACTTGCCTTCTCCAACAGATAAAGAAGGTATTGTTGGGGTAAATCCTGAAACCGAAGAAGAAGAAATACGTCGTCCAAGTGTAAAGGAGCCTTTTGCTGCTTTGGCATTTAAGATTGCTACCGATCCTTTTGTAGGTCGTTTGGCATTCTTCCGCGCGTACTCTGGTCGTTTGGATGCGGGATCATACATCTTGAATAACCGTTCAGGTAAAAAAGAACGTATCTCGCGTATCTATCAAATGCACTCTAACAAACAAAACGCTATCGATTTTATCGAGGCAGGAGATATTGGTGCTGCAGTAGGATTTAAGGATATTAAAACTGGTGATACCATGACCGACGAGAAGCACCCGCTTATCTTGGAGAGTATGGATTTCCCAGATCCTGTAATCGGTATTGCTGTAGAGCCTAAAACTAAGGCAGATGTCGATAAATTGGGTATGGCTTTGGCAAAACTAGCTGAAGAAGATCCAACCTTCCAGGTAAAAACTGACGAGGCTTCAGGACAGACTATTATTTCTGGAATGGGTGAGCTCCACTTGGATATTATCGTAGATCGATTAAAGAGAGAATTTGAAGTAGAGGTGAGCCAGGGTCAACCACAAGTTGAGTACAAAGAGGCCATCACACAACGCGCTCAGCACAGAGAAACTTATAAAAAGCAATCTGGTGGACGTGGTAAATTTGCTGATATCGTCTTTACATTAGAGCCAGCAGAAGAAGGGAAAGTAGGTCTTGAGTTTGTGTCAGAAATCAAGGGTGGTAACGTTCCTAAAGAATTTATTCCTTCTGTAGAAAAAGGATTTAAAATGGCGATGGTCAATGGGCCGTTAGCTGGATATGAAGTAGATGCAATGAAAGTAACTTTGACAGACGGATCTTACCACGATGTGGATTCTGATCAGTTGTCATTCGAACTCGCTGCAAAACTAGGATTCAAGAATGCTGCAAAAGCTGCTAAGGCGGTGATAATGGAGCCTATCATGAAACTAGAGGTAATTACTCCTGAAGAAAACATGGGAGATATCGTAGGAGACTTGAACCGTCGTCGTGGTCAGGTAAGTGATATGGGTGATCGTGCTGGAGCCAAAACGGTAAAAGCCACAGTGCCACTTTCTGAGATGTTTGGTTATGTAACCACATTGAGAACCTTATCATCAGGTCGTGCAACGTCAACTATGGAATTTTCTCACTATGCCGAGACACCTTCTAATATTGCAGAAGAAGTGATCGCAGCATCTAAAGGAACAAACGCTTAATTACTACTGAAATGAGTCAAAAAATTAGAATCAAATTAAAATCTTACGATCACAACTTGGTAGATAAGTCTGCCGAGAAAATCGTAAAGACTGTGAAGACAACAGGTGCTGTAGTAACTGGGCCAATTCCCTTACCTACACACAAGAAAATCTTTACCGTACTTCGTTCTCCACACGTAAACAAAAAGTCACGTGAGCAATTTGAGCTTAGCTCTTACAAGCGCTTACTCGATATTTACTCTTCATCATCAAAGACGATTGATGCCTTGATGAAGTTAGAGTTGCCATCTGGAGTAGAAGTAGAGATCAAAGTGTGATAGGTGGCGCTTTCGCCAAAGCGCAACAACTAACACTCAGTCTTTAAGGCAAAAGAGTTTCCTGTTTTCCAGGAATAAAATGTCCCGAGCTGCGAGCGAAGGAAAAACGGAAAAACACATTCAAGGTCGAAGGTGTTCGGCCTTGTTTTTTTAATAGAATTTTTAATCAATAATTATATAAATATGTCTGGGTTAATCGGAAAGAAAGTAGGTATGACCAGCATCTTTGACGAGAATGGAAAAAACATTCCATGTACCGTGATTGAAGCAGGTCCCTGCGTAGTTACCCAAGTCAGAACCAAAGAAACTGACGGGTATGAAGCCCTTCAACTTGGTTTCGATGACGCTAAAAAGGCAAACAAAGCTGCTGATGGCCACGCCAAAAAAGCAGGAACTGTTGCTAAGCGCAAAGTTGTCGAGTTCCAAGGATTTGAAGGAGAGTTTAAATTAGGTGATTCAATCACTGTAGATCACTTTGCAGAAGGTGAGTTTGTGGATGTATCTGGAACTACAAAAGGAAAAGGATTCCAAGGTGTTGTAAAACGTCATGGATTTGCTGGAGTAGGACAGGCAACTCACGGGCAACACAACCGTCTAAGAGCACCGGGATCTATCGGAGCAGCATCTTATCCTGCACGTGTATTCAAAGGAATGCGCATGGCTGGAAGAATGGGTGGTGACCAAGTTAAAGTTCAAAATTTAAAAGTGTTAAAAGGAGTGGCTGATAAGAACCTACTTGTGGTTAAGGGCTGTGTTCCTGGTCATAAAATCGCTTATGTAACTATTCAGAAGTAATGAAGGTAGCAGTAGTAGATATCAACGGAAAAGAAACAGGTAGAAAGGCAGACCTTTCTGATGCTGTTTTTGCGATTGAGCCTAATAATCATGCAGTGTACCTCGATGTGAAGCAATATCTTGCTAATCAACGTCAGGGAACGCATAAGGCAAAAGAGAGAGCTGAGATTGCGGGATCAACTCGTAAGATCAAAAAACAAAAAGGAACTGGTACCGCACGTGCAGGTAGCATCAAGTCTGGTATATTTAAAGGAGGTGGTAGAATGTTTGGTCCGAGACCGAGAAACTACTCTTTTAAACTCAACAAAGGATTAAAGCGTTTGGCACGTCGTTCTGCCCTTACTATGAAGGCAAATGACAATGCTATTACAGTAGTTGAGAACTTTGAATTTGAAGCGCCAAAGACAAAAGATTTTGTGAATGTTTTAAAGGCTTTAGGTCTTGAGAATAAAAAATCTTTGATAGTGTTGGGAGAGTCAAATAATAACGTATATTTGTCGTCACGCAATTTAAAGACCTCTGAAGTTGTAACTAGCTCAGAATTAAGTACTTACAAGATATTAAACGCGAACAACGTAGTATTCTTGGAAGGGTCTTTAGAAGGTGTGGAGTCAAATTTATCAAAATAAGACATCATGAGTATTTTAATAAAACCCGTTATTACAGAAAAGGCTACCACAGATAGTGAGTTAAACAACCGCTATACTTTTGAGGTAGATCCTAGAACGAATAAGGTTGAAATTAAGAAAGCAGTAGAAGCTGCTTATGGTGTTTCAGTTGAGAAAGTTCGCACAATGAATGTTCGTCCAGATCGCAATACTCGTTATACGAAGACTGGGGTCGTAACTGGTAAAACAAACGCTATTAAAAAGGCGATTGTACAGTTGGCGGAAGGTGATACAATAGATTTTTATAACAACATTTAATTGTAACAAATGTCAGTAAGAAAATTAAAACCTATCACTCCAGGGCAGCGATTTAGAGTTGTAAATGGTTTCGACCAGATTACAACTGACAAGCCGGAAAAAAGCCTATTGGCTCCGAAAAAACGCTCTGGTGGTAGAAACAACACAGGAAAAATGACCATTCGCCAAGTAGGTGGAGGGCATAAGAAAAGGTATCGTATTATAGACTTTAAACGTAACAAGGAAGGAATTCCTGCTACGGTTGCGTCTATTGAGTACGATCCAAATAGAACTGCATTTATTGCATTGCTTAATTACCAGGATGGTGAAAAGTGTTATGTGATTGCGCAAAATGGTCTACAGGTAGGTCAAAATATCGTTTCAGGTTCTGGAGTTACTCCAGATATTGGAAACGCTATGCCACTTGCCGACATTCCATTGGGAACTATAATCTCTTGTATCGAACTACGTCCGGGTCAGGGTGCTGTTATGGCGCGTTCGGCTGGTGCTTTTGCACAGTTAATGGCACGTGATGGAAAGTTTGCAACGGTTAAATTACCATCTGGTGAAACGCGTTTAGTTTTGGCAGCCTGTATGGCTACTATTGGGGCGGTTTCTAACAGTGATCACCAATTGTTGGTGTCTGGTAAGGCTGGCCGTAGCAGATGGTTAGGTCGTCGTCCAAGAGTACGTCCAGTAGTGATGAACCCTGTCGATCACCCAATGGGAGGTGGAGAAGGTAAGTCTTCTGGAGGACATCCTCGTAATAGAAACGGTGTACCTGCTAAAGGATACAGAACCCGCTCTAAGACGAAAGCGAGTAACAAATATATTGTAGAACGTAGAAAGAAATAATAAGATATGGCACGTTCATTAAAAAAAGGACCTTACGTTCACTATAAGTTAGAGAGAAAAGTAGCTGCTAATGTAGAGTCAAACAAAAAAACAGTAATCAAAACGTGGTCTAGAGCTTCGATGATTACTCCTGATTTTGTAGGACAAACAATTGCAGTTCACAACGGTCGTCAATTCGTACCGGTTTATGTAACCGAAAACATGGTAGGACACAAATTAGGAGAATTTTCTCCGACACGTTCTTACCGTGGTCATGGCGCCGATAAGAAAAATAAAGGTAAAAAATAATTGAAGCAATGGGAGTTCGTAAAAGAGAAGCAGCAGAGCAACGCAAAGCTGCAAA
>CAZJWI010000205.1:0-12125 GCA_964549485.1 uncultured Flavobacteriaceae bacterium | reverse complement strand
CTAGGCTAGCGTTTTTTGGTTCTTTTTTTGGCAAGGCAAAAAAGAACAAGTTGAATGAAATGATATGGTTGTCGTTTTATTAATTGACTTAGTAAAAAGTTTGCCCAATCGCACCTCCTGGCTGCTCACTATTTTTGGTCTAACAGACCAATAATGACCGTTCGCCCCTTTGGGCGATGCAAAAAAGAACTAGTTCTAATAGAAGAATAAGGTTGTTGTTATGTGATTAAGTTAAATCAAGCTATTTAGAGTATCGCATCGCTTGGCTAGTGTCTGATGTAATCTTACCTTTATCAACGACTAAGAGGTGTGCTCAAGATGCAAACCAAAACTTGGGATGTTTACAGAGACTATCCATCATTGTCAATTAATACGCAAAAGTATACGCCATCTGCAACAGCGAGATCACTAAACGCTGCTCAAGGACTTGGATGATCAAATATGTCAAAAACAACCCTTCACATATTGAGTCTATGTTTCATTATGCTCACTGGGACATCGCTATGGGCGCAAAAATTCTTAGAAAAAGATTTTTACGAAAACGTGGATGGTATTTCTATCGTTAGTGACGAAATCTTTGAGATTCACATTGCAACACGAGACAGCGATCACATTTCGGTAAAGACAAAGATAGATGGAGAGACCTTTGAAAGCACCCTACTTACCACCAAGATTGTAGATAAGCAGCTGTATATCGGAACGAGCAAAACCCCAGATTATCATCCCTTTAATGATAAACTTGCGGCCCACAAAGTCTTATCTATTGCTATTTATCTGGAGATTCCACATCATTTAAATCTCAATATTTACTCCACCCTAGCCAGTCTGGACGCCATAGGTAGCTATGGACAAGTACGCGTCGATTTGGGCCGTGGAGGTTGTAGGTTGGACGCCTTTAGCTTTCGCGAAAGCGCAATTATTAACACCCTATCGGGAAGTATACGCATAGAAGTAGATCACGCCAATCTCATTGCACAATCTCGCAACGGAAACGTCGTTATACCTACAAATTTGACGGGTACCCAAACCATGAGTCTCAAAAGTATAGATGGCGATATTGTGGTTTACAAGTCCTTGTAAATACGTATTTTTGCGCCTTTAACAACTTACTATGACGCTTAAGAAAGCCGCTCTCATCATATTCACCATTCTCTTAGTAGACCAAGTACTCAAGGTGTATATAAAACTCCATTTTACAGAATACCAATCCATACAGGTTTTTGGTCTTGATTGGTTTAGAATTTATTTTGTAGAAAACGAGGGCGCTGCCTGGGGGGCAAAAATTCCTTGGGAGCATGGCAAAATTGCCTTATCGCTTTTTAGACTCATTATAGCGCCAGTTATAGGATATTGGTTGATCAAGTCCATACGAGAGGCAGCTCCCAAATTACTGATAATCGCCATCTCTCTCATTTTTGCAGGAGCCGTTGGCAACATTATTGATTCGCTTCTTTACGGTGTACTCTTTAGTGCTAGTGATGCCCAAACAGTAGCAACCTTCCTACCCGAAGGCGGAGGCTATGCCGATCCGCTTTACGGTAAAGTGGTTGATATGCTGTATTTTCCCTTTATTGAAGATGCCGTTCTCCCACAGTGGATACCTGTTTGGGGAGGCAAAACCTTTACTTTTTTCAATGCGATTTTTAATATCGCAGATATGGCGATAAGTACGGGAGTGGGAATTCTTTTGGTTTTTAACAAGCGGGTTTTTCCAAAAGAAGAAGCCAACACCTCGGCTACAGTGCAAGAGGAGCACAATACTGCTATTTAAAAATTTTAAGATACTTTTTTGCTCAGAAAAACCTCGGCTAGTTCACTGGGCTTAATTGGTTTGACTAAGAAATCTTTGACTAATGATATTGCTTTAGATCGCTCCAAATCTACTGGGTTAATCGAAGAACTTACAATATAGATTGTGGTCTTACTAAGATTAGGGAACTCGTATTTACCCAACTCGTTTAAAAATTGCCATCCGTCCATAACTGGCATGTTCAAATCTAAGAGAATTACCTCGGGTATATCACGTCTATCCAATTGTTTAAATGCCCTAACAAAATAGGATAAGGCCTCTTTACCGTTTCTAAAGATCAATAAATTTTTAGACAATTTTCTCAAGTCAATCACCTTAGTAATCAGGCTAATATACATATCATCATCATCGATAATACATGCAAGTTCTATGGGATATTTCATTTTAGGGGGGTATTCAATGTTAGGGGCTTTAGAATTGGACCGTAAACTTGGTGCCCTTTCCTAAAGTACTTTCTACAAAAACTTTACCACCTAGTGCCTCTACTTGATTTCTGGTTAAAAAGAGACCTAGACCTACAGCGTCAGTATTGGTATGGAAGGTTTTATAGAGCTGAAATATTTTATCCCTGTGTGAATCCAAATCTATACCTATACCGTTGTCTTCGACTACAAGATATTGTTTTTCTTTCTCTTGATAGGTGTAAATTCGAATTTCTGGACGAACGTCAGGTTTTCTGTATTTGATCGCATTTGTTATGAAGTTTAACAGGATACTTTCTAAATAGGCATGGATATACTGCACATTTTCGACTTCAGAAAATTCGGTATAGAAGTCTACATCATTTTGGCTAACGATTTGCTTGATAGATGCCACCACGTGTTTAAAAGTCTGAGGTATATTGACCGTTTCTAATTCTTTATCGGCCTGGGTTTGTATGGTCACCACCTCGTGTAAGTGTTGTATGGTCACATCGAGATTTTGAGCTATACTAGAAAAATTGTCAAATAATTCCTTTTGCTCTGGATTGAGGTTTGCTGTTTCAAAAAGCTCTGCGGTGAGCTGTAAATTACTCACATGCGATCGCAAATTATGCGAGACAATATGCGCAAAGTTATACAGTCTATTGTTGTGCTTTTCTATTAAATCAATAGACTTTTCAAGACGTAATGCCTTGTTTTTTTCTTTATCGATGTTCTGAAATACACCTCTAATACCAACGATTTCACCCTTCTCATTTTTTAAAGGTTTGCCATGGGCTCTCGCCCAAAAAACAGTGCCTGTATAGGTGACCATTTTGATTTCGGTAGTAAAAGAAACACCTTGTGCACAGCCAAAAAACAGTTCGGTTGCTTTGGCGTTATCCTCTTCGGCATAAAACTTATATCCAGTTTTTAAGGTAGGTACAAAATCATTTGGGACCTCTAAGATGCGTCTTGCTTGCTTGTCAAAATAGCTTTTCTTGTGTTCAAAGTCAATCATCCAGCCACCAGCACCTGTGAGGTTGGATATCTCCTCATAATAGAAATCATCTATTGCAAATAGTTCTCGGTGTTCCACTTTTATCGGCGTTTATTTCTGCTTTATGAATGCCCAATATTGCTCGACATTCACAAACGCGATCATTAGATATTAGGAAGATAGTAAATATTATAACTATTGATTAGAACTTGTAACACCTAGTAGGGGTTATGCAGTATTTCATAGGTATATCCGTATCGTTTGTAGGTATTAATGACGTTTCTGCCTCAAAGTAGGATAATCCAATGGGAATGACATCGGGGCGACATTCTCTGAGCATACGGTCGTAAAAACCTTTGCCGTATCCCACACGATTTCCATAAGCGTCAAAGGTCAATAAGGGCAAAAAGACCACATCAATTGCAGTTGCTGCTATTGCAATTCCAGTTTCTGGTTCGGGAATGCCATAACTGTTTTCTCTTAATCGCGTATCGTCCAAGAGCAAGCTATGTTGCATACTGTGTGTGGTGAAGTCACTTTTTGAAACGACAACTTTCTTGTCTTTTCCGTTAAGGATACTCAACAAATAAGCGGTGTCAATTTCTAGTAAACGTTTGATCGGCAAAAACAAATGATAATACTCCTGATCCCAAATAGGCAGCTCTAATGCTCTATTGGCAATTTCAAGACTATAATCATCTCTAAGCTCAGGACTAAGTTGGGCCCGTTTTTCCTTATACTTCTTCCTCAGCCTCGCTTTGTCCATTTTTATTGGTATTTTCTCGCGAAATATTAAATATGGCATCACCCTGATACACCAAAGATGCCTCGTTTACATTAATCACAAAACCATCATGACTGGCTTTTACCGGGTGTCTAAATTTGCCGTAAGGGTCAGTAATAGTTGCGATATGCTGGCCTTTGGTCACGTGTTCACCACAACTTACTTTGACGTGTAATAACCCGCTGTAAGATGCTCTTAACCATTGAGTGCGCTCGATAAGCTCTGTTGGGGGTGGAGTATCAGGTAAGGCAATTTTTGTTGACAACATTCCCAGGTGATCTAATACACGCATCGCTCCATCTACACCATATCGGGCTATTTTCTTGTCACTTACCTTAGATTTTCCTCCTTCAAATAATAGAATTGGAATACCAAGACGCGAACACGTAGCTCGATAGGATTTAGGGATGGTTTTTGAGTAAAGCGTAAAGGGAGCATTGAAGATATAGGCATATTCAATAGAAACAATATCTAATGGGTCAATCCTAACCTGTGCTACATTAAAACGACTGGCCCCACCAGTGTGAAAGTCGAGACATAAATCGGCAACGGGGAGTATCTTTTTTACAAATTGATAGGCAAATCGGCTGGCTAATGAACCTCTCGGGTTTCCGGGAAAAACTCTATTGAGGTCACGCCCATCGGGAAAGGCTCTTTTTAAATCCAAAAACCCAAAAATATTGACAACAGGGATACAAATTACCGTACCAATTCTGGGGGTATTGATTTTCTTGGAGATGAGTTGTCTAACAATCTCAACCCCATTAATTTCATCTCCATGAATCCCTGAGGTGATTAGTACGATGGGTCCGGGCTTTTTGGCGCGCTCTACAATTATAGGCACCTCAACAGTTGAGGTGGTATAGAGTTTGGCCAGGTTAAAGTTAATCGTCTTGCGCTCTCCCGGAGCAATTACTTCACCCAATAAAGTCAAGATGTTATTTTTGTCAAGTGTTGCCACTATTCTTCTAGATTTAAAGGTTACGTTCGATATATCGAATAATTGTCTTGGCGATATCTTTCCCTGTTGCTTTTTCAATACCTTCCAGCCCTGGAGATGAGTTTACCTCCAGTATTAAAGGCCCTCTATCGCTTTGAAGCATATCAACACCTGCCACACCTAAGCCCATTGCCTTGGCGGCTTTGATCGCCGCATTCTCTTCTTCATCGGTAAGCTCAATAATTTGAGCTGTACCTCCGCGATGCAGGTTGGATCTAAATTCACCTTCTTTACCTTGACGTTTCATGGCTCCAACAATCTGACCATCTACCACAAAGGCTCTTATATCGGCACCCTTGGCTTCTTTAATATATTCTTGAATAATTACACGGGCCTCCAGGCCATTAAACGCCTCAATGACAGACTCTGCGGCATTAGGTGTTTCTGCCAATACCACCCCAAGGCCTTGTGTACCTTCCAAAAGTTTTATGATCAAAGGCGCTCCTCCTACGTGATTGATAACCTCAGGTACATCTCTTGAATAGTTGGTAAATATGGTTTTGGGTAAACCAAGGCGTTGTTTAGATAAAATTTGCAAACTCCGCAACTTATCCCGACTCACTACTAAGGCCTGGGAAGTGGTGGTCGTAAATGTATTCATCATCTCAAATTGACGCACAACAGCAGTCCCGTAATAGGTGATAGAGGCCCCAATTCTAGGAATAATTGCATCTGTAGTAGTGAGGTATCTACCCTTGTAATAGACACTTGGGTTCTTTTTCTCAATAATGAGATCGCACTTGAGCGGATCAATAACTTCTACGGTATGCCCGCGTTCTAGACCAGCCTGAACTAGTCTATTGGTAGAGTACAGCCCCGCGTTACGAGATAGAATCTTTAAGTTCATTTGATTTTTGGTTGTATGATACATCGGTTAATTCTGTATCAACGATGAATTTTTTGGTGAGAAACTTTCTGCCCAGCAGCACTGGAAATCGCATGTCTTCTCGAGAACTTAGGGTTAAAGAAATCGTATATTTTTTCTCAAATATCATGATTTTAGTTTGCACTTCATAGCGGTACTGAATCTCTCCATTACTGCTTTTGACGGCTGTGATATCATAAGAATCAAATGACAATTCACGCCCATCATAGTGCGGGTGGGAAGGGTCAAAAAAAGTACATACCAATACAGCTCCTTCTTCCCTTATATTGGTACAATGAATAGAACTTGTGTATGCGCCAGTATCCACTTTGACATCAATATTAGAAAATCCTAATTCCGGAAAATCGGCTTTATCTGTACGTCCTATAGTCTTTTTTCCCATCTGCCCAGTATACTTAGATGCAAGGTACGTTTTTGACCTAATTTATTTACAACATTTTAACGTCATTTTTACGCTTTCGCGAAAGCGTACTCAGCTACAAATACTATCTTTGACTATGCCCACACCAGCTTTAGACGTACAGCTCAAGACTCTTCCTTCAAGTCCTGGTATTTATCAGTACTATGATAAAGATGGGAAATTACTCTATGTAGGCAAAGCCAAAAACCTCAAAAAAAGAGTCCTTTCCTATTTCAATAAAACGCTAGACAATGGTCGTATCAGAACCATGGTTAAGAAGATTCATCAGGTAAAACATATAGTTGTAGCCACAGAAACTGATGCTTTACTCCTAGAAAATAGCTTGATCAAAGAGTATCAACCCAGATACAATGTACTGCTCAAAGATGATAAAACCTACCCTTGGATTTGCATCAAGAATGAACGCTTTCCCAGAGTATTTCCTACGCGCCGTGTCATTAAAGATGGGAGCGAATACTACGGGCCCTTTACCAGTATGAAGACCGTGCGCACCCTGCTTGATCTTATCAAAGGCCTCTACAAACTCAGAACCTGTAATTACGATCTATCTCCAGATAAAATTGAAGCTGGTAAGTACAAGGTATGTCTGGAATATCATTTAAAGAACTGCGAAGGACCCTGTGAAGGCAAACAAGACGAAGCCGAATATCAGGAGCATATCGAACACATTAGACAGATCGTAAAAGGAGATTTTAAATCGTCCTTAAACAAATTTAGAGCTCGTATGCAAGACCATGCAAGTCGTATGGAGTTTGAGCAAGCACAACAGATTAAAGAGAAACTTGTCATACTCGAAAATTATCAAGCCAAAAGCACAGTGGTCAATCCAAAAATCTCTAATGTAGATGTATTTAGCATCATATCGGATGAGGGATATGGCTATGTCAATTTTTTGCAACTTGCTCATGGTGCCATCATAAGGTCACACACCCTTGAGATTAAAAAACGTCTCGACGAGACCGACAAAGAGCTCTTAGAAATTGGTATTATAGAAATACAACAGCGATTTGAAACGCGATCAAAAGAGATCTATGTCCCCTTTGCAGTAGACATTGGTGATCATGTCAAGGTCACTATTCCTAAGTTGGGTGACAAAAAGCGCATTTTAGAATTGTCACTGCGCAACGCCAAGTACTTTAGGATGGAGCGTTTTAAACAAACCAAAATTGTTGATCCAGACAGACATACCAATCGTATTATGGCTCAAATGAAAGCCGACTTGCGTTTGTCTGAAGAGCCTAGACACATTGAGTGTTTTGACAATTCAAATATCCAAGGTACCAATCCTGTTGCCGCTTGTGTAGTATTCAAAAATGGAAAGCCAAGTAAAAAGGATTATCGTAAATTTAATATCAAATCGGTCGAGGGTCCAGATGATTTTGCCAGCATGGAAGAAGTGGTTTTTAGAAGGTATCGCAGGCTGTTAAACGAAGACCAGCCCTTGCCTCAACTCATCATTGTAGATGGGGGTAAAGGCCAATTATCTAGTGGGGTTAAAGCTCTTGATGCCTTAGGACTAAGAGGGAAAATTGCCATTGTGGGTATTGCCAAGCGCCTAGAAGAAATCTATTACCCCAACGATAGTATTCCGCTTTATTTGGACAAAAAAAGTGAAACCTTAAAAATCATTCAACAACTGCGTAATGAGGCGCATCGTTTTGGGATCACTTTTCACCGCAATAAAAGATCAAGTGCTGCCTTAGGAACAGAACTGGAAACCATTCCTGGGATTGGAGAAAAAACAATTATTGCGCTGCTCAAACATTTTAGATCTGTTTCCAAAGTTAAGGAGGCAAGTAAAGTTAGTCTGGCAGAGGTGGTTGGGCCTTCAAAGGCAGCTATAGTGTACAATCATTATCATAAAAATTCGTGATTAAATACCTCCTTATATTTTTAGCATTTACCTCACTGGTACACGCCCAAAACCGCTCTAATACCACAGATGTTAAAGTGGGTGTTGTCTTGAGTGGAGGTGGGGCCAAAGGACTAGCCCATATAGGTGTTCTCAAGGTTTTAGAAGAGGCTGGTATACGCATTGATTATATAGCCGGAACGAGTATGGGTGCTATTGTAGGAGGTCTTTATGCCTCTGGCTATAATGCAGATCAATTACAGACCTTGTTTTCGAGTATTGATTTTGATAAAATTATTCAAGATGATTTGCCAAGAAATGTAAAGACTTTTTACGAAAAAGACGATGACGAGCGCTATGCTCTAACCCTTCCCTTTGACGATTACAAACTCTCTTTTCCCAGTGCTTTGTCTAAAGGGCAAAACAGCTATAATATGTTGACACGCGTATTAAATCATGTTGGGGATGTACAGGATTTTAAGCAATTACCCATACCCTTCTTTTGTATTGCAACCGACATCGAAAAAGGTGAGCCTGTCATATTAGACAGTGGCTATCTGCCAGAAGCCATTAGTGCCAGCGGGGCCTTACCCACTTTGTTTAACCCTGTCATGATCGATTCTCGTATGCTTATTGACGGTGGTGTGGTCGATAATTATCCTGTAGAGTTACTAAAAGATAAAGATGTTGACGTCATTATTGGAGTTGATGTACAAGACGGTTTGCGCAATAGGACAGAACTAAAGACTGCCCCAGAGATCATGCTACAGATCAATAATTATCGCACTATCAAAGCGATGAAAGACAAAAGAGCACTTACAGATGTTTATATCAAACCCGACATTACAGATTATACTGTAGTCTCATTTGACGATGGGGTGCAAATTATTGAACAAGGCAGTATCAAGGCCAAAGAGCAGTTTTCAGAATTAAAAGCCATTGCAAATAATCAAAAGGCAAGCTCAAAGAAAAACCCTCGTGTACAAGTGCCATTGCCGCGCAAAACAGATAGTGTAAAGATATCGGCAGTGACTATTAATGGAAACAATCGATACACCAGAGCCTATATAATGGGCAAATTAAAGATGGATCCACCTGAGACCAAGAGCTATCAAGAATTTAATCAGAGTATAAATAACCTAGCTGCTACAGATAATTTTGATCGTATTGGCCATCGGTTTATTCAAATTCCAGACGGAACGGTTTTACAATTAAACTTACAAGAATCTCCAAGTACACAGTCCATACGTTTGGGGGTACATTATGACGATTTATTTAGAAGTGCTGCACTTATAAATTTTACTAAAAAACGATTGCTCTTTAAAAATGACATCACATCTTTTGACTTTATTTTGGGTGATAATATTCGTTACGACTTCAACTATTATATAGACAAAGGCTACTATTGGAGCGTTGGGATCAACTCTACCTTTGACACTTTTGAAAAAGGGGTGGGTGCGCGTTTTTTTGAGCAATTAAGCCCAGATGATTTTACTGGTGTCAACCGTGTTACAGTAAATTATCTCGATCTTACCAATCAACTGTTTTTGCAGACGTTATTCTTAAAACAATTCTCTCTTGATTTAGGAGTTCAACACAAGTTTCTGGATATCGAAACCGAGACAGTCACTGCCAATAATGCCGAGGAGAATGCATTTATTTTTGAGAAAAGCCATCTGGCCGGTGCATTTGGTCAATTGCGCTTTGATAGTTTAGACAATCGCTATTTTCCCAGTAGCGGCGTGTATTTTCAAGGTAATTTTGATCTTTATTTATTTTCTTCAGACTACAATAGCAACTTTTCAGAATTCTCAATTGCCCGTGCACGTGCGCGTTATGTCACTACCCCATTTTCTAAAGTCTCTTTTAGTGTCGAAGCCTCTGGTGGTTTTAAAATAGGGGGGTCAGAAACTCGTGCTCTAGATTTTCTTCTTGGAGGTTATGGCAATAGACAAATAAACAACGTAATTCCTTTTTACGGATATGACTTTATCAGTTTTGGAGGGGCGGGATTTGTGAAAGCCGATTTTACCGTAGATTATAATTTTACAGGCAAAAATCACTTCAACCTCTCGGCAAATTATGCCAATGCTGGTAATGAAATTTTTTCTTCCGATGCTTGGCTACCACCTCCTACATTTTCAGGTTATGCTATTGGATATGGATATGAATCCTTTATCGGCCCTTTAGAAGTCAAATACACTTATAGTCCCGAAATCAAGCAAAGCGATTGGTTTATTAGTTTAGGCTTCTGGTTTTAAGGTAGTTAATGCATTATATTGCATTTTTATTATTTAATTAACATTTTTAATGAGAATAATTTAATCAAAACTGAGTTTTTATAAATGAATGTCTAATTAAAACTCAATTCCATGAAAATCATCATCACATCCGCTGCCTTACTCTGTCTTTTTTTCCTTAGCTGTACTCAAGACAAACCACAACCTAAAACTTCAGAAGCAACAAATACTGCAGAAACGACCCCACTTCTCGCTCAAGTCGCGATAGCCACAGAATCCCCAAGCCCGCAAGTCTTTTATGTGAATGCTCAAAGCGGTCTTTCGCTACGAAGTGCTACCAATTTGAAATCTAAAAAACTCATGACCCTTCCCTACGGAGCTCAATTGACCTATTTAAATACTCCTGCTAACACTGCGATGAATGTGGAGGGTATACAGGGTGAAATGGTTGAAGTTGATTTTCAGGGCGCCAAAGGTTTTGTATTTAACGGCTATTTGTCACAACTACCCCCTCCCGTCGAAGATGAAACCGTTGATGCATATGCCAAAAGAATAAGTACCGATGCCTATAAGGTAAACGTGCAAAAAGTACGCAATGACAAAGGGGCTGCCTTTGGACAAACCACCACCATCACTATACCCGCCAAAGACTGGACAGAGGCTTATGCCATCACCCAACAACTATTTGAAATACCAAAATCTATTGTATTAAAAGGAAAAAGTAAAAGTATGACAGAGGTGATTGAAAATAAGAATAAGCGTGCCAAAACACTCGCAGATGAGCTGGTGATTACAAGAGACCAAAGCGCTGCTATTACAAAAATTGCCTACACCTATAAGCTTAAGACCTACGGACGCAGCGTGAGTATAGAAAAAACTAAAGACGGTTTTAAAATCACCGAGGTAGATGCCTCAATGTAATAGGGCTATAATCCTAGAGTGACTAAAATAAAATGCGTTGGTAACCGTGGTCACCAACGCATTTTTTATCTTTTGGATAGTCGTTTATACCTCCGAAACACGCAAGGTATTAACCATTCCTTTTTCTACAATTGGCATTGCCGCCAGGTTGATTAACATATCACCTTTTTTAACAAAACCGCGATCCAAAGCGATTTGATTGACATCATCTACCGTTTCGTCTGTGCTCACATATTTGTCGTAATAGACTGCTTTAACACCCCATAAAAGGTTGAGTTGGGTTAAGATGTGTCTATTGGATGTAAATACTAATATATGTGCTTGTGGGCGCCATGCCGAAATTTGAAAAGCCGTATATCCACTATTGGTCAAGGTAGAAATGGCCTTGGCCGAGATTTCATTAGCCATAAGGGCTGCGTGATAGCAAATCGATTTTGTGATATAACGCTTGGTTCTGATGTGTGGTGGGTCTTGAGGAACCTTGATCAATTCAGAATCTTCAACGTTTTTACAGATGGATGCCATCTTTTTAATGACTTCGACGGGGTATTGACCTACCGATGTCTCTCCAGAAAGCATCACAGCATCAGCCCCATCCATCACCGAATTTGCTACATCATTTACCTCGGCTCGTGTAGGAGTAAGACTAGAAATCATGGTTTCCATCATCTGGGTAGCAATTATCACTGGTATACGCGCTCTTTTGGCTCGCAAAACCAACTGTTTCTGAATAAGTGGTACCTCGTGTGCAGGAATCTCAACACCCAAATCACCACGGGCAACCATTAAACCATCGCAATAGGCAACAAT
>CAZJWI010000204.1:0-17311 GCA_964549485.1 uncultured Flavobacteriaceae bacterium | reverse complement strand
CAAAGCAATTGTTGGCTACTTAGTTCAACATACTACATCAAAATTAGTTAAGAATAAAATGACTGACGATTAAGTCTTTCATTTCCAAAATATATATACAATGAATATTTCAGATAAGAATAAAGAACAAGTAGACGCACTACAAGAATTATTAAAAAAGAATTACGATGCCGAGGCCGGTTATAAAAAAGTAATGACCAAAGCTGAAAGCAGTACGCTAAAATCTTGGTTACAAGACAAAGCGGCAAGTAGAAGTCATTTTGCCACAGAGTTGGATACACAAATTAGACAACTCAACGCAGAGCCTGTATCTTCAGGTACGACCTCAGGATCGCTACACAGAACCTGGATTGATGTCAAAACAGCATTGAGCTCGGATACCGACGAATCAATTTTAGAAGAGTGCATCCGCGGTGAAAAAGCAAGTGTAAGCGAATACGAAGAACAAATGTCCAATGTTAATTTCAATTCGGAAATTCGCAATGTACTCTACGGGCAGAAGGAACGCATCGAGTCATCCTTAAATACGGTAGAATCACTGGAAGAGATCGCCTAGATCAAGTAACTGAGCTATTTAATTTTAAAACTGTAAAATGAGAAGAATATTTATCACCTCTATTTTGACCTTATTGCTAAGTGTCTCAATAACCGCTTGCCGCGAAAAATCGGAAAAAGAGGAGCTTATTGAGAAAATGGAAGCTGAAGGCGCCGACATCAAAGTAAAAGAAGATGACGGAGACACAAAAATTAAAATGGAGACAGAAGACACCAAAGTCAAAATCAAAGAAGACGCTGACGGTGAGTCTAAGATTAAAGTTAAAACAGACAGTGATTACTAACGTGATGTGTACTACTCACGATAATAAAGCATGTTGATCGGTTGAAAGTCGTTAAAAACGCCTAGCGTTTGAGACGACTTTTATCATTCATTTAAATTTAAAACCAACTATGAATTCATTACAAAATCAATTCTCAGAGGCCTGGGATCAAATGTATGACAAGCTAGATTCCTGGATAGAGTCTCTTGTCACCAACTTACCTAACATCATTATTGCCATAGTCGTATTTTTGATTGCGCTTATTCTGGCACGATACACCAACAAACTCTTACTTAAAGCACTTAAAAAAACAACGCTACAGCAGTCTATGCGTAGAGTAATCGCGAGAATATCGGCCATAGTAGTGGTCATACTCGCCCTGTTTCTGATATTAGGTATATTAAATCTCAGTAAAACGCTAAATACTGTACTAGCTGGTGCTGGTGTTATGGGATTAGCAGTTGGACTGGCTCTGCAAAGCGCCCTGGCCAACACCTATTCTGGTATTGTGCTCTCCTACATTAAAAAGATTAAAATTGGAGATTGGGTGAAGTCTAATGATTTTGAAGGCGAAGTAGTAGATATAGATCTTCGCGCACTTACCATCAAGCAAAAGGACAATAATCTTGTCTTTATTCCTAATAAACAGGTAATCGAAAATCCTTTTAAAAATTATTCTTCTACTCCTCAATCACGGGTTATCCTAGAATGCGGTGTAGGTTACGGCTCAGACTTAGAAGAAGTTCAAAACCTTACGGTCCAAACAATCATCGATAATTTTGAGGTTCCAGAAACCCCAGAAGATGTGCTGTTTCTCTACAGAGAATTTGGGGGGAGCTCGATCAATTTTGAGATTAGATTTTGGATCAATTCCTCTTCTGGCCTAGAGGTAGCCAAAGCAAAGAGTAAAGCCATTATACTCATTAAAAAGGCCTTTGATGAAGCAGATATCAACATACCATTTCCTATGCGCACCTTGGATTTTGGCAATCAGTTGGATCGCTTTTTTGAATCAAGTGAAAAAGAAACTACTAACGAAAATTAGAACAGATAATGAACTATTTACATTTAGATACCCAAAAAGTTGAGCCCGTAGTCAATGAGCTTAACATCCTACTAGCAGATTACCATATCTACTACCAAAATTTGAGAACCTTTCATTGGAATATCTTAGGAAAGAACTTCTTTGACCTACATATGAAGTTTGAAAACCTCTATATAGATGCACGTGAGAAAATTGATGAGATTGCCGAACGTATACTCACCCTGCGATATCATCCTTTGAGCAAATCTAGTAACTACCTAGAAATCTCCACGATTGAAGAGGTTGAGATAGAAGTAGACGATGCCAAGATGGTCTCTACCATCTTATCAAATCACAAGGCATTGCTCGCTCAAATGTCTGCCGTATTCGAAGCTGCACAGCAGGCTAAAGACGAAGGAACATCCGATATGATAGGAGCTTATATAGGTGGCCTGGAAAAAGAAAGCTGGATGCTTAATGCATGGAGTCAGGATACCAGTGCCAAACTCAACAAAAGTAGTATTCCTACCAAGCAATGATTTAATATAGGTTGTTTCTTAAAGGTTCAATTTATCTAAAATTATATAAGACTGACCTAAAATAGTGTAAGATTTCAAAGAGCAAATGGTCGCATCTTTGTAATATACAAACAATACTAACTAAAAACCGACCTTATGTTACGCTGGACTATTATTTTTATTATCGTTGCCTTAATTGCTGGTATCCTCGGATTTGGAGGACTTGCTGGGGCAGCCACTGGAATCGCTAAAATCCTATTTTTTATATTTTTAGTACTCTTTATTATTTCGATAATACGAGGAGGCTTCAAGAAATAACCATCCAATTATTCCCCCGATAAAAAATGACACAATTTCAAATTGTGTCATTTTTTTATTGTAAAAATTCTGTAAACCTCTACCCAAATTATGTAATACATCTATCATAAGTTTCTCCCATCTTTGTACTGTAATTAAAAACAACCTTAAATATATCCTTATGAAAACGAGACTAATGACATTATTTGCACTGGCCCTTTTTGCTATTTCAATTTCTAGCTGTCGCGAAAAGACCACAGCCGAAAAAGCCGGTGATGCTGTTGAAGAAGGCATTGAAGAAGTAGGCAACGAAATTGACAATGCCACCGACTAATCCCACTAATAAAAAATTGCTATTTAAAAGATATACACTATGAAAACTGCTATAAAATTATTCGCACTCTCCCTATTGTGTAGTACTGGAATTACTGCCCAAAACTTGGTAGAAGAGTCAAAACAAACTACGATCGTGACTCATGAGGTCAACGATGAGCAAGCTATTACTTTTAAAACTATAGATCACAAAATGACCCCAGTAAAGCTCAAAGCGAGCGATGAAGGTCAGGTAAATCAAACTCGCGTAGAGGGAGATACTCAAGTTAGAAAGACAATATTGATTGATAGTAACAGCGATAAGATCTACGATAAGAAGATAGAATTGAGTTATGAGACCGATGAAGAAGTTAGTCTCAATTACAGTCTTACCGATAACGGTCTTATTCTGACTACCGCCTATAATACAACTAAATTGGTAACCGATGAGGGTACATATTACGTAGACTCAAAAAACGTAAAAGGTATTAAAATCGAAGTAACCAATATGGAAACAAGATAATTTTTTTGCCCCCACACTATAACACTCACAAAAAAGTCGCGATTTATCGCGACTTTTTCTTGCGTTAATTAAAAGCTAAATCAATCACAAACGTTATATATTGTGTTACTTTGTCAACAAACAATTGTATTCTATGGAAACCCAACCTACCCTTATTTGCATTCCAGATATTAGCGGTTTTACTCGATTTATGAGCGATGCCGATATAGAGCTCAGTTCTTCGGTAGTGCCGTCCTTACTCAATAAAATCATCTACTCCAATCAAATAGGGCTTAAGGTTTCCGAAATTGAGGGCGATGCCGTTTTATTTTATAAAACTGGGCCACTGCCTTCATTTAAGACACTTATTGAACAATGCCGTGTATTTTATACAGAATTTTACAAGCAGCTAGCCGCTTTGAAGGAGGAGCATAAAGGGCAACGTCTAGCGAGTGTTATTCCTGACATACTGGGTTTAAAAATAATCGTACACTACGGTAAAGAAATAGGCGCCATTCCTATTGGTCAAAGTATAAAGTTGATGGGGGAAGATGTAATCATTGCACATCGATTGTTAAAAAATGATATCCCGGGCACCGAATATTTACTTATCTCGAGTGGTGTCTTGGACGAGTATGACGAGCAGGACATCCAACACTCTTTTGAATGGGGCACCCTTTTAAAAGGAGACGAGAAGTACAAGCATCTTGGTGATATAAGTTATAGTTATATCAATTTAGAACCTCTGGTACCCTAAAACGGCTATCTGCCTATTCTCTTTTTCTCGTCGTCTAGACTACCCGATCTTTTTTGTGCCTCTTTAACGTCTTTGTTTCCAAAGGTATACTGAAGGTAAAAATTGACATTTCTACTATCACCACCGCCACGGCCATCGATAAACAAATCACCAAATTGGGTGATACCTTGCCAAGGGGAAGTAAATAAAACGTCGTTAACGGTAAGTCTTGCCGTCCAGTTTTGCCACTTTTTTTGCACCGCCACATTGAGAGAACCCAGACTTCTTATTTGATAGGTACCTCCCCAAATAGAGGGACTACTAAACCAACCACTTACTTCAAATGAAAGCGATTTAGGGAGCTTAAATGTGTTTTGAATATATCCTCCAAATGTTTCTTGAGATGTTGATATAAAAGCGGGATTGGTGGCTATATATCTATTATAACTGCCGTATATATTACCATAAACGCTCCACCAATCATTAAACTTGAATGGATAAGAAATACTGAGATTGTACACCTCTTGATTTGCAACATTTCTCGTATTTAGAAAATTGCGATTTTCTCCTACAGCCTCTGTAACCTGAGCAAAAAAATCAGTGACATAGGAATAACTCAAACTCGTAGTTAGGGTATATTTATAGGTATGCGATATTTTTATATTCTCGGTGTATTGCGGTTGTAGGAAGGGATTCCCTTTTCTAAAACTCAGTTCATCAATTTGAAATTCAAAGGGGTTGAGTACTTGATAATTGGGTCGTTGTATCCTGCGGCTATAAGTAAGCGCTAGCATATTGATACGATTGAGTTGATAGGTGATCCCAGCCGAGGGAAATAAATTGGTATAAGTTCTTGCTACAGATGTATCTTCATTATCCGTACTGGCGGTAAGATCTCCTTGAGAATCGGTATGCTCTAAGCGTAAACCACCTTGCAGTTTCCATTTTCCAAAACCAGTATTATATTTGATATAGGCGGCATATATTTTTTCGTCATAATCAAATTGGTTGGACCGCGTACTATTTAAAAATTGCTGGTTGTCTACCACATCAAAAAAGCGAAAGCTATTGTCTGTCAATACCTGCGATCCTTTGATTCCGGCTTCAAAACTCCCATTGCCAAGTGGCTGCTCATAATCTAATCTTCCTGCTAAGATGGTAATATGGGTTGGAGTCTCTTGGGCGGTATTGTTTTGATTGAGCACCTCCCCATCAGGACGCACATAGATATTAGGCTGATCGTTAAAGCGATCTCTGCTAAAACGCCCATAATCTAAATCTACTGCAAAGACATGTCCTAAGGTATCTTTAAAACGGTAGTTTACATTAGCGTTCATATTCACGGTTTGATTAGAACCGCTATTAGGGGCACGTAAAATGCTATCTATCATCATTGTAGTGCGATCGATAATTGGTGTTTGTGAATTTGACCAGGAAGAGGCATCATTGAGATTGACACTTACCACGGCGCCTATGGTACTTTTTTTGGAGAGGTAATAATCTGCCCCTAGTCTAAGATTGTTAGAAAAACTCTCATACTCAGAATCGGTTTGCGCATCAAAAATCTTATCGCCCTGAATCCTAAAGAGATCTATAAATCCTGTAGATCTACCCAGATAATTGGAATAGGTACTATATAAAACCCAGTCTTTCTGACGTAGGTTAAGCGATACTGCATTATTGGTTCGCATATAATCGCCTACGGTAAGAGTAGATGACACACTCCCCTTGGTACCAAGGCCTTTTTCGCGTTTGAGTATAATGTTAATAATACCTGCATTACCTGCCGCATCATAACGTGATGAAGGTTGTGTAATGATTTCTATGCTTTCGATGGTATCGGCTTGTAGTGATTGTAAGTACGCAGTCAAGTCATCACCTTCCAAATAACTTTGTTTACCATCAATATAGACCAAAACACCTGTTTTCCCCTCTACTATTACGGCATTAGCATTGTCTAAACGTACCCCTGGAGCCTTGCGTAATAATTCTAAGCCATTAACACCAGCACTACCAATACTTGCCGACACATTAAAGACTGTGCGGTCTGGCTTAACCTCAACTATAGGTTTTTGGGCAACGATGGTTACATTATCTAAGGAGGCTACTTCAGGAACTAATGTTAGCACTCCTAAGGCGATGGCTTTAGTATCTACCGTGAGTGGTTTGCTCAAAGTGGTGTACCCTAGATAAGATATCTGGAGAGTATACTGCCCCGATTGATTAGGCCTAATGCTAAATGCTCCGTCTTGATTGGTCACCGTAGCTTTGACCAGCTCTCCGGATGGTGTATTTAAAATGACATTGACAAACGGGAGTGGTTGTTGTTGCTCATCCTGGACACTCCCTTGTATGGTTTGGGCATAGGTAAAGTGGGTATACGCTTTCGCGAAAGCGCATAGAAAAAATATAAATGTTATACGTAGATAATGCATAGTATTTGTATTGATGAGGACAAATATGCCTTAGATGCTACGCAACTCGAAATCTTTTTCGACCAACGGGCATATAGCCTGCTCAATGGCCCAAAATTGGTTAACGGACAATTGGTCGATCTATAGGGCGGCTCGTCGAAAGTCCTTTTCATATAGAGTGACCTCCTGCTATCTTTGAGTCAACAAAAATGAATACTATGAAAACAATTATTACCGCAATTATTCTTAGCTGGGCCTTTGTGACCACCTTATATGCTCACGATATCCAAGATCATTATTTACAAATTGTCCTAAATGATGGGGTTGATATTAGTTATCCCCCAAATACGGGCTTTGTACTACAAAACGAAACGGGAAGTGCTATTCTTAACCCAGATCGATTAAAGCAGCTCAAGTCGTTTACTGTCTCTAAAGCAGTTACCCTTTTTGTCTTTCCAACCTATAAAGACGAACCAGATGTGTATGAGATCACTTCGGGTGTATTGTATATGAAACCTGTTACTCATGACAAAAAAACCTATTCATCTGCTCCTAGCCTAAGTAATACCAAAATGACGAGTAATGGGGTGACACTTTTAAGCAAACGCTTTTTTGATTATGATGCCAAAACGGGATACGATACCAGCCTGGAGTTTTCAAATGATGTTGTATTTTACTACCGTGATGGTAAAGCTGAAGCCTGGCAAAACGGCAAAACCCTTAAAATCGAAGGCAATTATTTAATTAAAACCGAAAGAGGGGTTTTGAAAATAAGCTATAATCCTAATACCAAAGAGTTTTGGTACGTATTTGATAAGAACTAAAATGGAAAAGAAAATTTTTGGTGTAAAATGGATAGAGATAGGGGCGCTATTTGGCACCTATCTCATCCTTTCCTTAGGATATCACTTCACCCTGTGGATGAATCGAGGTGGCTTTAGAGACCCCAATGACCACACCCTATTTGTACCCCATCGTTGGTTTAACAATGAAGGCCTTCAATACAGCGTCATGTTTGTAGCCACGCTCATAGTATGGGTGTTTATTTTCAAGGTATTTAGACATTGGAAATTATGGCAGCGTTTGCTTTTGCACTTTGTTGGCTTGCCCTTCTTTGTCCTATTTTCATGGAAAATCTTTTATAAGCTATGTGAAGCGCTAGGCTTTTGGCATATGGAAGGAAATGGGCAAATCTGGGATATCTATATACCAACTTTGATTTACTTGATTCAATTTAGTTTGATGCACGCCTATGAATATTATGTCATCAATCAGCGCAAATTACAGTACGAGATTGAATTAAAGAACACCGCACTCAAAAGCGAATTGAGTGCGATTAAAGCCCAGCTCAATCCTCATTTTCTCTATAATGTTTTTAATACCATTAATGCCAGTGTGCCTAAAGAAATGGAAGGCACAAGAGAGATGATTGCTGAACTTTCAGATTTGTTTAGGTATCAGTTAAAAGCTAGCCGAGAAGACCTAGTGACACTTGAAGAGGAATTAGAATTTGTCAAAAAATATCTCAAGCTCGAACAAAGGCGATTTGAAGATCGATTGCAAATTCATATCAATGTGCCAGATAGTTTGCTAAGGCGAAAGATCCCTCCTATGATCTTGCAGCCACTGGTTGAAAACTCTGTCAAACACGGTATATCTCCCCTTGTTCAGGGTGGTAGGATCGATATTGGTGTGAGTGAAAAAGATGACAAACTTATTTTTGAAATAAGCGATACGGGAATTGGGGTTAAAAACAAAGATGAAGCCCTTAATTTGGGAGTAGGTTTGAGCAACACCCAGCGTCGCTTGCAAAAGATGTATCAGTCTACACTGCGGTTGTCAGACAATAGTCCATCAGGTCTTAAAATTCAATTTGAACTATGAAAAAGGTGGTCATCGTTGACGATGAAAAATCGGGTCGTGCATTGATTAAAGAATATCTCGAAAACCATGAGGACCTAATTTTGGTAGGCGAAGCCAATAATGGTGTTGACGCTATTGCGATTATTAATGAGTTTTCTCCCGATCTCGTGTTTATGGATATACAAATGCCAGGACTAACAGGCTTTGATGTGCTCGAACACCTAAAAGAGCTCCCCAATATTATTTTTAGCACGGCTTATGACAAATATGCACTAAAGGCCTTTGACGTGCATGCGGTAGACTATTTACTAAAACCCTATACCCGTGATCGCTTTGATAAAGCCATTGGTAAATTACAACCCGATAGTGTCAAAAACATTGCTCCCCTAGCCGATCAGCACATCATGGCCAAGACCGATTATCCCGATAGATTAATTGTTGAAAAAGGTAGCAAATACGTGACCTTGGCAACCAGCGATATTTTTGTAATCGAGGCTTATGGTGATTATTCAAAAATATTTGACAAGAGTGACGCTTACTTGAGTAACAGAGGGATTGGTCAGTTAGAAGAAAAACTCAATCCCAAACAGTTTTTGCGTATTCACAGAAGTACCATTGTAAACTTATCGGCTATTGTAGAGGTGGCAAAATATGGTAAAAGTTATATGCTACTGCTAAAAAACCAGCAAAAGGTAAAAGTAAGCCGTTCCTATGTTGATAAAATAAAGGACCTGATTTTATAATTGCCTCGTGATGGGTGATATGCTTAAGATCAATCGTTTTGGCCTTACAGGTCTCTCCTACTGTCTCCAATTGATCGATAACTTTTGCATTTTAGTAAAGGGCTTTGCTTTATGCTTTCGCGAAAGCGCTTACATACAATAACCCAAAAAAATTGACCACAGTAATGTACAGCTTACTACCGAAAGGCCTTATTTACCCGAAGCCTAATAGCCCAGAAAGTGAGTTCAAAGTAATGGGTAGGCTCTTTATAGTACAGAGACCATAGATTATAATTAAGTAGCTCACATCCTGAATAAATATACTTTAACAGCCAAGCTATAAAAGTCTTGGCCCACTAACTCTAGTATTTATGACTTTTAACGCATCTATGTCGTTTAAAAATGTTCTTGTTCTTTTATTGATACAAATCGCCATCGGCAATTTGTATAGTCAAAACTATCATTTAAAAAACGCTGTGTTCTGGAATGGTACCAAGATGGTAGCACAAGACCTCTTTATCGAAAATTCAAAAATTACATTTAATAAACCTATTCAAATTGATTCAATCATTGATCTGCGGGGTAAATACATTACCCCAGCTTTTGGAGACTTTCATACCCACCTTTTTGATGGAAAATATTCAAAATCGATTGACACTCTATTTAGAAGCAAGGGCATATTTTTTGCAAATGACCTAGTAAACAATCCCTTAGGACGTGATAAAATGAAGTCCTATTTTGATAAGGTCAAAACGGTTGACGTTGCTTATGCCAATGGCTGTTTGACCTCAAGCAATGGGCACCCCATACGCGCATATGAAAAAGCACAATTTGATTTTGGACAAAATTACACCTTGACAAAAGCTCAAAGAGAGCAAATTGCTAAGAGTAGAAAGATGGAAAACCTCACCTATTACATCATTGATAGTCTACCGATGGTATCCGAGAAGTTAAATAGATTAAATAGCACCAATCCCGATTTTATAAAGGTCATTATCAGTAATAGCGAAAGGTATATTATAAGCGATACCTTGGTTAAAGATAATCTTGGTTTAGACCCAAGATTGCTTCCTAAGATTGTAAAGGAGGCCGAAGCCGCAAACAAAACCGTCGTGGCGCACGTCGAATCTGAGTTTGACTTGATAGCGGCCATTCAGGCAGGAATTACCTACTTTGCTCATTTACCAAATCACTCCTATGGGATCGACGCTAAGGCAGCAATACCATTGCCTTTGCTAAGCACATCAACACTTCTATTGATGAAAATGAACGAGGTTAAAATTAATCCTACCTTATATAGAACGCAGGTCAACATCAGTTATACCCCTAAGGCCTACCAGCCTGATGCTACGGTACTCGCATCGATAAAATCATTTCATCGCAGCTCACTTGAGTTTTTAAAAAAATACCAGATTGAAATTTTAGCCGGAGCAGACATTGGTTATAGTACGGCCGTAGATGAGATATTATATTACAATACCTTAGCTGTATTTGAACCTTCGCAACTGCTCAATATACTTATTAATACCAGCCGGCATATTTTTCCAGAACGAAAAATTGGAGCAATCAAAGAAGGTTATGAAGCTAATTTGTTGGTTCTTGGTGCCAATCCAACCATGGATATAACGGCCATTACTCAAATCGATCTTTTAATAAAACAAGGTGTTGTGCTACCCTAAGGTTTAGGTGTAGACATGGCATCATACATTAAGACTATCGCTTTTAAGTGCACACTAGGATGTTTAACACACCTGGTTAGGATAAAACATAGTTATCTTTGTTGCTACCTATGAACAAAAGAGCTAGCCATACGAAAGCCTCAGGATTGATTGAAATTCTATTAAAGGAACCAGAGCACGCCATTGAAAAATTAGATTTGGTATATCTGGATCGCAATCAATTGGGGATTGAGCGTCAAAAGGAGAATGATGACTTTTTTTACACCTACCGTGGTAAGAGACTTGATCTGCCCGATCAGCTAGAACGCATCAACGCCTTGGTAATACCACCGGCTTGGGAAAATGTAAAAATTGCTCATATTCCCAATGGTCATCTTCAAGCTGTAGGTAAAGATTTAAAAAAACGCACTCAATATCGGTATCATGCGTTGTGGTCTAAAGTTAGAAATCAAACCAAGTTTTATAAAATGGCTCGCTTTGGTAATCGCTTACCCGACATACGTCAACAGGTGGATAAAGACCTCGAATTACAAGGCTGGCCTCGAGCCAAGGTGCTGGCACTCATCATTAGGCTTATGGAAGAAACCCATATTAGGATTGGTAACGATCAGTACGCCAGGAAAAATAAGACCTATGGGTTGTCAACTCTGCGTTCTAGACACTTAACAATTACTAAGGATAAATTAAGATTCGAGTTTGTAGGAAAACGAGGTAAAGAACACCGCATTACACTAAATAACAAAAGACTTATACGTCTGGTTAATCAATGTGAGGAGATTCCTGGTTGGGAATTATTTAAGTTTTACGACAAAGAAGGCAACAAATGCAGTGTAGACAGTAGTATGGTTAATGAGTATATCCATGAGCATGCTGGCCAATTATTTACTGCCAAAGACTTTAGAACTTGGGCGGCAACTATCGTCTTCTTTGAACATCTTCTGGATTTGCCCCCAGCCATGACCGATAAAGAGAAACAAGCAAATATACTTTCCGGTTTTGACGCAGCAGCCAAGGCCTTAGGCAATACACGCAATGTTTGCAGAAAGTATTATGTGCACCCCTTGCTCGTTGAAGAGTATACTAGCGGAGGGCTTAATAAGGCATTTCAAAAAGTGGATAGGCTAAAAGAGACTTCGACTTATTTTACCAAATCTGAGACCGTGCTTTTAGAATTGTTGCAAGCTTATACCCCAGAATGGGCCCAATCTACTTCTAACAAATAGTAGATAAATTATTTTAGGCTTTTTCTACCTCGCTTTCGCTCTTTAGTACATGATCACCGTCATCCTGCTTGATGTACAAGGCTTTATTTCCTTCTTCTCCTTCTCGGGTTACCTCGTTCCCTTTGATAGTCTTGGTTACTTTTTGGGTATATGTCTCTTTTACCGTTCCTTCTGCAGTCCCGTTACCCCAGTTCCATTTTACCTTACTTCCTTCTCTTATCATAATTTTATTTTATTCCTAATTACTTATTATACGGCTTGTCCAGTCCTGCGCTATCAGGTTCTATATACTGCACAAATTCTGAAGGCGTACTAATGCGATGTGCCTGCTCTCCAACGATCACTATTGGATCTCCCAACGCCTGAGGAAATTTGTCCAATACTTTCATCCAATCGTGTGCTTCCATTTGAGCAGTTTCGCTATAAGCGTTGATAAAATCAGGATGAGAGGTATCTATTAGATCACGTATATCCACCTTGAGCATATCAGCAATTTCCTTCCATTGGGTGCCGGGTACATTGGTCTTGGCAATGTCAATGGCTAACACCTCTTTCTTTGCTGATTCGACATAACCTAGCAGCTGCTTGCCGATAGAATTGTCAGAATGATAGTATAATTTAATTTGTTGATTATCTTTTGATATGATTCCCATAGATTTTTATTTAAAAGTAACGCTGTAGTCTTAGTTAGATGATCGCTAATGCAATAGTTGTGGACTCTTCTAGTCGCAAATCTTGTATGTTTTTTTCAATAGCCTTAAATTACGAATAGTTGTAGTAAAATTCAATACAACCTATTTGAATACCCTGAGTATTGGGAAAACTTTAGTAAACAAAACACCTTAACAACCTTTGATCAACAAAACGATTCCCCCTAGTATACGCGACCAAGCTACTGTAGCACTATCCTACTATCCAGAACTTAGGGAGACTCCCATTGCTTTTAAATTCAAAAAAAACATTCAAAAATCTACCATGCAGGCACAGCCTGTATTTACTACCTTATTTCGACCTAGAAGTCAAAGAGCCTATGTTATCTTAATCGCAGAAACCTTTATCATAGCAGATACTTCTTATAAAACCGTAGAAATACCTGAAGATATTATGATAGGCTGGTTAGGACATGAATTAGGGCATATCATGGATTATACCCAACGTTCTGCCCTAAATCTTATAGGCTTTGGGCTGGGCTATATCTTTAGTAATCGCTACATAAAAAAAGCCGAACGCACCGCTGATACCTACGCGGTCAATCACGGTATGGAAAAGTATATTCTGAAAACGAAAGACTTTATCTTAAATCAGGCAGGTGTACCTAAAAAATACAAAGACCGCATTAAAAGACTCTATCTCTCACCAGAAGAGATAATGGAACTGGTAGCATCAAGAGACTCTGCTTTAATTCCAAACCAATAGCCTAAACCACCAGTTGAACTATAGGCAAACTTTTTCAAATAGAAATAGCTAATCAATAAGTCGTGGGCTATCCTTAGTTTTCGTGATCTTTGACAAATGCCTCCCAATTTGAGAAACGTTCTTCTCCCATGACACGCTCCATTTTGACCTGCCCACCTTTTTTCTTATTAGATGCACTCCACTCATGAAAGACTTCAGGATGTACCGTGTGCACCTTCACCCCCTGTAATGCCTTACTCCTTGCCACCTTATAGTTCTTATTGGCTGTTTTTAGAAAGCCGTCTAAAGCCGAGGCAAGCTCTTGCTCGTCAATTTGGCTTTCTGTACCCAAATACCAGGTATGGTAAAAGCCATCTTCATATTTCTTGGCGCATAAGGTATACTCAGGAATAGCAATATCTTTTTTTTCTTCAAGCGCTGCTACCGCTGCATCCAGCTTATTAACAGAGAGCTGTGATCCTACCGTATTTAAAAAGAATTTGGTTCTACCCGTAATTATGATTTCAGCTCTTTCAATATCGGTAAAGGCTATGGTATCGCCTATCATATAACGCCATGCGCCGGCATTAGTACTCATTATCAACACATAGTCTTGATCCAACTCTACCTGATCTAGGGTGAGTGCTTTTGCCTTTTGGGAGAGCGAACCATCTTCATTGATGACCTCGGCCGTAAATGGGACAAACTCAAAATAAATCCCATTGTCTGTCACTAATTTCATCGCATCGGTTTCTGGTCTACTCTGAAAAGCAATAAATCCTTCAGAAGCCAGATAGGTATCTATTACAGTGATCGGTTTTGCCAGTAGAGCATTAAAGCTCTTCTTGTAAGGTCCAAAAGCCACCCCACCAGAGGTATATACTTGCAAATTGGGCCAAATATCATGTATCGTTTCTAATTGATGTGCTTTGATTACTTCCTGCAACATCAGCTCGATCCATGAGGGGATGCCGCTTAGGGCACCAATATCCCAGTTGGGCGCTTCTTCTACGATACGCGCCACTCTACGATCCCAATCATCAATTTCTGCGATATCTTTTCCAGGCTTATAATATCCGCTAAACCAAGAGGGTACATTACTCGCGCTTATTCCGCTTATTTCTCCTTCGCTGTGATCTTCTCGTTCTGTGAGATCGGTAGAACTTCCCAGCATGAGGATACCCTTTTCAAAAAATGAGGCCGGTAATTCAAAATTACTAAGTGCAAAAACCTGTTGAGTTCCTGCGCTTTGAATCGAACTAATCATAGCTGTGGTAACAGGTATACGCTTAGATGTCTTACCTGTGGTTCCAGAACTTAAAGCGTAATAATCTGGACTCCCCGGCCAGGTAATATCAATAAGCGAGGTATCTATTTGTTGTTGCCACCACTCCTTTTTCATTTTGTCATAATCAAAGAAGGGAACCGCTTTCGCGAAAGCAGACCCCACATCATCAGAAGCCAAAATGTTCTCAAAACCGTAAAACTTCCCAAATGCGGTGTCTTTTGCGGTACTTAATAATTCTTTGAGAACCTTTTGTTGTTCTTCTACAGGGCTGTTATCGGGGGTTATTAAATCTTTTGCATGAATGATCCCCTTGAGTAATTGTCCTATAATTGGCATGTATTGGTGTTGTTTTTTGATTAAGATATAAAAAAAGCGAATGTTGCCATTCGCTTATTGTAAATATAAGGGATTTTAGGCGTTCAACACCTGATCCTCATGTTTACCTTCCTTTACCTATTCGATTACCTTAGAGATAAAAGCAGGGAGATCATCAGGATTTCGGCTGGTGACCAGACCTTCGTCTACAACCACCTCTTGGTCTACCCAGTTAGCACCTGCATTTATCATATCATCTTTGATGCTGTGATAGGAGGTGATTTTTCTATTCTCGACTACGTTCGCACTAGCCAATAACCATGGTGCATGACATATAGCCGCTACAGGTTTACCACTATCAAAAAATGATCTGATAAATCCAAGCGCTTTGTCATCAGTACGTAATTTATCAGGATTGATAACTCCTCCTGGTAATAAAAGTGCGTTGTAATTAGATTCTGAAGCATTCTCTAAGGTGGTATCGACAGCAATTTGCTCTCCCCAATCATCCTGATCCCAGCTTTTTATTTGTCCATTTTCTAGAGAAACTATCTCAATATGCGCACCTTCATTTTTAAGGGCATTCATGGGTTCAAATAATTCAGATTTTTCAAAGCCATCTGTGGCCAGTATAGCTACCTTTTTGTCTTTTAGTTTCATAGTGTTTTTTTTTTAATTAGTCACGTGCCCGAAAGCCGTGGTGATATAAGACAATATACATACTCATCTAAGGTTCTCTTTGCTGCTTAGCACTATTTATGACCTCAAAAAAAAAGAGTAGTGATACCAGGAGAAACTCTCTTTTGTGCTGTTGGGATGTTTACCCTGCTTTATGAAACAAATTCTTAGTCTGAATGCATCTGTATAGCTTTAAACTGGGCTTTATTAGGTATCTTTAGTAAGCCATGACAGAAAAACCATTACTCATTTTTAACGATAAAGGCATTTATTGTGAAAAAGCAGATGTATATCTAGATCCCTGGAAGCCCGTTGACAAGGCAATTATTTCGCATGGCCATGCAGATCACAGCCGATGGGGGCACAAAAAATACATTACACACCACACCAATGTGCCCATTATCAAACATCGCTTGGGTGATATTACCGTAAGCGGTGTAGCCTATGGAGAGACCTTTACCATCAACAATGTGACCTTTTCATTACACCCTGCTGGTCATATCATTGGTAGCTCGCAAATAAGAGTAGCTCACAAGGGAGAAGTCTGGGTTTTTTCGGGTGATTATAAGTTGGAAGACGATGGTGTAGCTGTCCCCTATGAGGCAGTGCGCTGTCATACCTTTATCACCGAATGTACCTTTGGTTTACCCGCCTTTAAGTGGGTAGATCAAAAGCAAGTTTTTGACGATATTAACTCTTGGTGGGCCGCAAACCAAGCCCAAGGCCAAACCTCTGTCTTGTTTGGGTATTCGCTGGGGAAAGCCCAACGCCTTTTAAAACATTTGGACCCAAGCATTGGTGAGATTTTTACTCATGGTGCCATAGAAAACATGACCCAGGTCATTAGACCTATGCTAGATTTTCCTGAGACCAAATTAATTACTCGTGAGACCAGCAAAGAGATGCTTAAGGGCAATATGGTCTTAGCCCCGCCCAGTGCTCACGGTAGTAGTTGGATACGAAAAATGGTGCCTTATGTGACAGGGTCGGCCAGTGGGTGGATGACCTTTAGAGGCGCCAGGCGCCGGCGTGCCATCGATAAAGGCTTTGTGCTTTCAGATCATTGTGATTGGGAATCCCTGCTTACAGCTATCAAAGCCACAGAAGCCACAAAAATTATAGCCACCCATGGTTATACCGATATTTTTTCCAAATATCTCAGAGAGCTTGGCTATGACGCCCGAACCGAACAAACTCAATATGAGGGTGAACTCGCTGTCTCAGAAAACAATCAAGAAACTGCTCTGACCCAATGAAACAGTTTGCTCAGCTAATTAAAACCCTTGACAGTACCAATAAGACGAATCAAAAGGTAGCTGCTCTAGCCCAATATTTCACCTCAGCTTCCGATTCAGATAAAGTATGGACCATTGCCATTCTCTCTCATCGCAGGCCGCCAAGACCGGTTAATACGACATTATTGCGCTTGTGGGCATCAGAATTGGCAAATATACCTGCTTGGTTGTTTGAAGAATCATATCATATTGTAGGAGATTTGGCCGAGACTATTGCTCTTGTTATTCCTAC
>CAZJWI010000203.1:0-2761 GCA_964549485.1 uncultured Flavobacteriaceae bacterium | reverse complement strand
GTGCAAAAAAATACACTCATCCGTATCGATGAGTGTATCTATTAATTAGCCATTTGTGTTAGTCTATTGAAAAAGTTTTAATCTCTTTAAATGGATCTAAATCAAGACCAGACGCCATTGTTGCAAATGGTTTCCACTCCTTCTCAAAGAAGGTATTAGTGGCTTCTAAGGCTTCATTTAACTCATCTTTGGCCTGTTGTATAAGTCTTGTTTCTGTAGCGGTTAGTCCGTTAGGCCTGCTACCAGCATATTGTCTGGCCAACCCTATACGACGCATTACAGTCATTTCTGGGTTGCGAGTAATACCCTGACGTTTGTCAACCTTACCTAAGTAAAGCGCGATCTTCTCATCTATGGTTTTTACCATATCTTTTATGGTCTTGAGTTCTTCCTTATACTGTTTTTGCTCTTCTTTAGTAAGCGCTTTGATTCGTTTTTTATAATCTTCGGCCACATTTTTACTCTCTACCAATTGTTTGACTGCCTGGGCTGCCGTTTGTGTATAAGATTCTAGGGTTTTACCTGCAGCGTAAGCATCATCTATTGCTTTTTGAGAAACTTCTAATCTCGGATCACTCTCAACACGGATCTTGGTTTGGCTTGTTTGGTCACCATATGTCATCACCAGTTTATAGGTACCTGGTTTAACACTTACGCCTCCAGGCTCACGAGTTGATTTGCGAATACTTCTCGAAGGTCTTTGACTGCCTTTTTCTCTTAAGTACCAGGTCGTTTTATACAAACCTGTACTGTCTGGAGCTTTCCATTTAAGGTGTCTTATTTGACGCTCCCCGTCATAAATTTTAAGGTGTACAGAATCCCAGCGTATTTTGGCTTCGTCTTCCTCCTGGGTCTCCATAGTATTTTCCTCGCTGTCTTCTTTATCTTTTTTGGTATCAGCAGTGTCCTCTTGATGCTTGTTCAGAAAATAGCTCAGACGGGCGCCTCCTGGTCTGTTTTCGCCATTATATAAGGCATCTCCTCCAAAACGACTTCCCGTTGGTTGCTGATAAGCTGCGTCATAGGCAATAGGTGGTTCAAATAGGGTAAGCTTTCGCGAAAGCGTACTCTTATCTCTTGCCATGGCCCTTAGCGGTCTTATATCGTCTAAGACCCATGCTGCACGACCAAAGGTTCCAATGACCAAATCGTTCTCTCTAGGATGAATCACTAAATCTTTGACCGAAGTTGTAGGAAAGCCATTAGTCCATTTTTGCCAATGCTCTCCGGCGTCTATAGAAATATACAAACCATCATCGGTACCTAAAAACATTAGATTGGGCTCCTCGAGGTCTTCAACTATAGATAGGGTATAACTTTGAACATCATCGGCATCTACGATGCGCTGCCAAGTTTTGCCATAGTTACGGGTGCGGTAGGCGTAAGGAGTGTAATTAAAACGGCGGTAATCGTTTGCTACTAACAGGGCTTCTCCCTTATTTTTATTACTGGCCTTGATTTGTACGATCCAGCTGCCTTCTGGCAAGCCTTTGATATTTTTTGATACTTCGGTATAATTTGCACCTCCATTTTGGGTGTAATGCACACGACCGTCATCTGTACCTACCCAAAACATATTTTGCTCTACTGGTGATGGCTCTATAACTAGTATGGTGGTATGATTTTCGGCACCAGTGGCGTCCATAGTGAGCCCTCCAGATTCGCTCTGTTTTTGTTTTTCGGGATCATTGGTAGTAAGGTCTGGAGAAATGACTTCCCAGGTAAGTCCTTCATCGGTAGATTTGTGAACAAATTGACTTCCAAAGTAAATTGTATTGCTGTCAAAAGGGTCAATATTAATAGCCGAGTTCCAGTTAAATCGCAGCATGACGTCTGGATCTGGATGTGTGGGCTTGACGCCATAATTATTACCCGTTTGCCAGTCGTATCGACTCACAAAACCTTGTTGACTCATCGTCCAGCCGTAACGACTGTCTTCTGGATCTGGTACCACGTCAAAGCCATCTCCAAAAGAAATCTCTTGCCAGTAGTGGTTTCTAATTCCTTGCGCTCTCCAAACATAAGCCGGACCGCGCCAAGATCCGTTATCTTGCATCCCTCCATACACATTGTACGGAAATTCATTGTCTACATTGACATGATAAAATTGGGCAACTGGTAGATTGCCTATAAAGCGCCAGGTTTTACCACCATCTCGAGTGATATTCATCCCACCGTCATTACCATCTATCATAAATTTGCCATTAGAAGGGTGAATCCACCAGGCGTGGTGATCTGGGTGTACCCCATTATCAACACCATAGGCACCCATCAATTGTTTAAAGTTTTTACCGCCATCTTCTGATACGTTTACATAGGTAAAGACCGAATAGACTCTATTTTCATTCTCGGGATCTACATGAATATCAGAATAATAAAAAGGGCGATTGCCAATATCACTTTTGTCATTTATTTTCTTCCAACTAAAACCGCCATCTTCAGAGCGGTAAAGTGCGTTCTTTTTGGCCTCGACTAAAGCGTAAACGATATTGGGCTCGTTTGCGGCTATGGCAAGTCCAATACGGCCTAGTTCTCCTTTTGGCAGACCATCCTCGGCAGTAATTTTTTTCCAGGTATCGCCTCCATCATGAGTCATATGTATGCCCGATCCAGGTCCTCCCGAGTTAAAAAACCAAGGATCGCGTTTATGTTCCCACATGGCCACCAAGAGTTTGTTGGGGTTAGTTGGGTCCATAACCATATCAGCAACACCAGTTTTATTGTTTGCAAATAATATTTTGTTCCAGGTTTTACCGCCATC
>CAZJWI010000202.1:0-1573 GCA_964549485.1 uncultured Flavobacteriaceae bacterium | reverse complement strand
ATGACGACCCTGCCAATATCGATATGTTTATACATGATGATAAGAATAACTTAATCATTGAAAAGTCTTGGGAAAATATTGAAAAATCATTTAAAAAAATTGATTTATCTGAACTGTCAAAAGGTAAATATTTACTTCGATTTTTTCAAAGCGAGACCTTACTACTCGAAAAGTTAATTACCAAAATTTAAGATTTGTCACAGATGAAATCATTAAGAATCCTCCTTATCGTCCTTTTAGGATTGGTGAGTTCTCCAAGTTACGCACAAGTTTGCGATATTTTAGAACCCATATGTACAAGTCAAGACGGATTAAATAATACAGCATCAGACCCCTCTCCAATTCCCATAGTAGGAACCTGTGTTTCTCTCACCGGAAATAGGGTCGCTTGGTATGTTATTTTAATAGATCAGGTCTCTACATTTACTTTCCAAATTGAACCGACTACTCCTAATGATTATGATTTTGCCGTATGGCTAAATGCAGACTGTAATAATATGGGAACACCTATCCGTACAAATTGGTCTGGCGTCCCTGGAAATACAGGTCTTAGTATCGGTGCTGGTAATACTTGCCAAGGTGGAGGGGGTAGCAACCAGTCTGATCCGATAAATGTTGTACCTGGTGATGAAATCATCATAGCGGTAGATCGATTTTCTGCTGATTTCAATATGTTTGATCTAACCTTTGGGGACCCAGATGCCTTAGATTGCTCGATTGTTGGCTCATCCTTGTGCGAAGGAGATACTGAGACCCTAGACGCCACAGACCCACTCGCTACAAATTACGAATGGTCGTATGATGATGGACTAGGTGGAGGTCCTGTAGTAATTTTTGATGGTCCAACTTTCAATACCATTGATGTCTCTGATACAGGTTTTTATGAGGTGATCGTTACCTTTCCATCGGGCTCCAATAATACACAGCAATTTGACGTGACGTTTAACCCGTTTCCACAAATTACCAACCCTGGCGATCAAACTGTTTGTGACACATACACCTTGCCTTTATTGAATACGATTGTAACCGACGCATACAATCCTGAATATAGAACGGCAAGTCAAGCTGCCGGAGGAGGAACCCTTATTCCAGATGGCGGTACAATTACTACAACCCAAACAATATGGATTTTTGATACTTCTGGAGCGCCTTCCAATTGCTCTGATGAAGAAATGTTTACAGTTACTGTAAATAACACTCCGGTCGGAACCAATGCTACAGCATCCATCTGTACCACGGAAGCCGTGGGTCATGATCTGACGGCCGATGTGGATATAGCAGCTAACTTCTCCTGGATAGCAGCAGATAATCCGGATGTTTCTGGTGAAAGTCTAAGTGACACTCCTGGCGCCATAATTACTGATGTCTTGACCAATAATACCCTGATCGATCAGCAAGTCGTATATACGGTAACGCCTACCTCAAGTGGTGCTGGAGCTTGTGTTGGAGATCCATTTACCCTTACAGTCACCGTTAGCCCCACGCCAACGGGAACCAATAGCGCCGTGGTTGTTTGTGCAGATAACGCTCTGGCCGTAGATTTGACCACCTTGGTCAACATCTCTTCCAACTT
>CAZJWI010000201.1:0-9155 GCA_964549485.1 uncultured Flavobacteriaceae bacterium | reverse complement strand
TGCGGTTCGATGACCACGGCGTAATCTTCGACCTCACCAGCATCAAAATTACAGGGTTGAGGCGCGTTAAAATAAGAATTTCTGACCCGCATGATTAGGGTGCCATCGGTATCTGCATCTTCAGGAATCTCAATAGTACCTGAAGATATATTAGAGACATACTCTGACATAGCGACACTTTCTGAGTCTTCAAATTCTGCATTTTGATTAAAATCAATCCAAACTGCAGCATCATCCAAAGGAAATGCGCCTTGTAACTGAACATGAAAGGTATAATCCTCACCTATGGTCAATGCAATAGGGGTATTATCATAGGCGGTATATCCATCATTGGCAGAAGGATTCGAATAAATAGTGCTTCCTGAGCTATTATCGACTTCAAAAAGATTGATATAATCTGATGTCCCGTTTTGGACAGAAGGGGTACATACCTCAAAAGGTTTGACGGTATACATAAATTTATAGGTTTCACTTAGCTCACCAGATTGCCCTTGAGCAAAAACCTTAAAGTACACTTTAGTGCCTTCAACTTGATTGGGAATCTCGGCATCTGACACCCAGATATTGCCAGAGGTATTGCTCATTGTAATAGTATTGGCGGCTATTGTAAAATCTGGTGTTGCTGTAGACCAGCGCACATACACATTTGAAAGTGCACCGCTGTAATTGATAGAAGCCGTCACAAACTGTTCTGTTCCTTCCTTAGGAGTCGTTGCTGTTGGATTATCTGTAATCGAAACTACATCAATAGCCGGATATCCTTGACGTCCTACCAAATCGTATTCCCAAAGCCCCCTGCCCCAAGTTGCTGCTTTGATGCTATTGGCCCCATAGACTATTTCTAGTTCTTCGATGGTAGTATGAGGTAATCCCGTACTGTAAAGCGTCCAAGTTGTACTGGTCATTGGTTTGGTAAAAACACCGACCTCTGTACCTAAGTAAATATTCTTTGAGACATCGTGATCTATAACGACACTGTGCACAGGGATATCTCCGATATTATAGGTTATATTGGTCCAAGTAAGACCACCATCGGTGGTCATGTATACTTTTTGACCGTTGTTTTGATAACTCGCATTTACCACTATAATGCGGTTGTCGTCTTGAGGATCAAAGGCGATATCCTGTATGGAGTGATTAGGCAAATTACCCTTTATTGAAGTAAAGCTAATACCTCCGTCTATAGACTTCTCAATGCTACTGCCACTAGAGACAACCATAATATCCGAATTATTTTGGGCAATTTCTGCCACCTGCATGGTCCCAGAAAAACTAGGATAGCCCATTAGGCTATGCGAGCTCCCAAAATCGGAACTTTTGCGCACCCCATCTCTAAAGTCGTATACGACCATGTGATCATTAGGATCGTATGCTATTGGTGCCTGCCAATTACCAGAGCCGCTCCCCGAGGGCGTTACTCCGTCTTGAGTGCTCCCACCATCTGTGGTTCTGCGTCGGCCACCATTTTGAATACTCCCTATCATATAATCGGGATTTAAGGGGTGTATAAAACCTTCCATCCCATCGGCCCCATAAAACTCGATCCAGCCTGTGTCTTTGTAAATACTAGTACCATTATCTTGAGATCCGCAAATTGTGACTCCATTATTGGATTGACTTACACCCAGTTTATAATTTTCGCGTACTCCAACTCCATCGCGCATAAGATCAATCCAGGTAGTACCACCATCACTACTCTTTACCATACTTCCATCGGTGCCCATGTAGAAAACCCCATTAACAGAGTTGATCTTGCGCAAATCGGCATGTACATATACCGTACTATTGTCATAACGATTTTGGAAGCTTCCACTACCGTGCTGGCTACTGCCTAGAGACCACCAGGTGACTTGAGAAAAACTTGCACCTTCATCATCAGAGCGGTAAGCATCAATACCTCCAGTAATCATATTGAGTGCATTGGTACTGTTTATACCAAAGGCCCCAACACCACCCGTAGCCGAGGGTACAGCAATTAGGGCAAATCGTTCGCCCTCGTCTGTAGATTTGTGAATCCCGTTCGAATTGGCAAAATAAACATTGGAGGGTGCTGCCGCGCTCACCTCTATACGACCAGAACGGCCATTGTTACCTGCTATTTGCTGGGTCCTGGCAAAGCTGTTGCCGGTATTGCTCGATTTCCAGAGATAATCTCGATTGCTAGAACAGCAGGCATGATTGACTGTGTAGATAATACTCGAATTGGTAGGATGAAATTTGATAAAATTAAAACTACCGCTAGTTACAACCTTTGTCCAGGTAACGAGGTTATCTGTAGATTTATAAAGCCCTTTATTGGTTCCTACCAAAACCAAATTTGGAATGGTGGGGTGATAGGCAATAACGCCAATACTAAAATTACTTCCCAGACCTCCCTCGCCTAGATTTACCGGGTTGAAGGCAGTTTCGGTCAATGAAGCCCCTCCATCTGTAGACTCATACACCCCATAACTATAGCCATTTCTAGAATTGCGAACATTGACTAGTAGATGATCTGTATCAGTTGGGTCTACCGCAAAGGTATTCACCCCGCTACCTGGAAGAAAATCGGTAGCACCGCCTTGCCAGGTGGCGCCTTCGTCCAAACTTCTCCATAGCCCCCCACTTCTTGACCCCAGATATAGTTTATTCATATTTGCAGGATCGGCATACACCTCTTCTATCCTACCAATCCCTGCCGAATAATGCCCGGTAATTTCATCTACACTATTGGGACCTAAGGCCCTCCAACCACTCATTCTGGTGGCGTTTCGGCTAATATCTTCTGGATGAAGGCGATTGTATTGTTCTGAGGCCACTTTCGCGAAAGCGGGATTCACCCTTTCCCGATCACCAGATGGATAATACATATACTCGGTATTGTTTTTCCAACGCAAAAACCCCTTATAACCAGAACCCTTTTTAAACTTATCTATGGTATTAAAATAACGCTCGGCCGCCTCACAGACTTCATAAAAATTGTAGGAAGGATCTGCCATCATGTCTTTGTATTCTTGCCCAGAGATGGACAATGAAGTAAGCCCTAAGAAAAGCAGCAGGAAGAAGTGGCGTATCATAGTAGAAAAATTGAACTACATCAACATCGGTGTTAATGATTTGTTAAAGTAATCAATCCTAGGCTTTTAACAAAAAAGCGTTATCATTTTTCTTGGACCTGCTTTCCCTATGCTTTCTTAAACAGTTAATCATTGGTTGGATTGACGCCTAGGTCTCGTTATCAAAGTCCTATCTTGAAGCTATAACCATAAAATAATAGTAAACAATAAACGTTTTACAGTCACACAAAAATCAACAATTATGAAAAATTTAATGACCTTATTAATGCTATTGGGAGCTGTTGCCATAACAAGTGCGCAGGATATTGCAGAGAATGCTATTGGGCTGCGCATTGGGGATGGTGATGGTTTTGGAACCGAAATTTCTTATCAGCGCGCTCTAGGCGAAAACAACCGATTGGAAGCCGACTTGGGGTTTAGAAGCGGGAACCGCTTTAATGCGTTTAGAGTTACCGGATTGTATCAATGGGTTTGGAATATTGATGGAGGTTTTAACTGGTATGCTGGCGCTGGAGGTGGTGTAGGAAGTTTTAGTTTTGACGATGATTTTCCAGGAAGAGATGACAATGATACCTTTTTTGCCTTTGTATCTGGCGATATCGGAATCGAATACAATTTTGATTTTCCCTTATTGCTCTCTCTGGATTTTAGACCTGAAATAGCGATTAACAATGCCATAGACGATGATGTTGATTTTGACATTGCCTTGGGGATACGCTATCAGTTTTAAAATATAAACACTATAAAGCCAGACATTAAGTCTGGCTTTTTTTTTACAATAAATGATTAAATAGTTACCTGCTTACTAGCACTCCCTCATATAAGGATTCATAGATGGGTACTATATTTTTGATATCAAATTTGGCTGCTTCTCTCTGCGCATTTTCTTTAAACCTATTTAAGGTGTCATCGTCTTTCAAAATTTTTATCGCATTTAACGACATATCGGCGATATTTCCTACGTTAGATAAATAGCCAGTTACACCATCTATGTTTACCTCTGGTATCCCTCCAGCGTTACTAGAAATAACTGGGACTTTATTGACCATAGCTTCTAGAGCTGCCAGACCAAAACTTTCGGCTTCTGAGGGTAATAAAAAGAGATCCGAAAAGCAGAGAATCTTATCAATTTCATTACTATTTCCTAAAAACTTAACATCGTCTTGTAGCCCAAGGTCCTTTACCAGAACTTCGGCGCTTTCACGCTCTGGCCCATCACCCACCATTAAAAGCTTTGAAGGTACCTCCAATTGAATACGATGAAATACCTCTATCACATCCTGTACGCGTTTAACCTTTCTAAAGTTACTGATATGCGTAATTATGCGTTCATTTGCATTGGCCATAAGATCGCGCTGACAATCTGTAAATTTTTCATGAATTACACTAGTATCGATAAAGTTAGGTACTACTTCTATTTCATTTCTGATATCAAAAAGCCTCATCGTATCCTGTTTTAAACTTTCTGAAACAGAGGTTACCACATCACTATTATTGATACTAAAGGTCACCGCTGGCCTGTAAAAGGGATGACTTCCTACCAGAGTTATATCTGTACCGTGCAAAGTGGTCACCATAGGTATCTCTATGCCTTCTTCTTTAAGCATCATCTTTGCCATATAGCCCGCGTATGCATGCGGAATCGCATAGTGTACGTGTAGAATATCAATTTGATGCTTCTTTACAATATTGACCAATTTACTCGAAAGCGCCAATTCATAGGGTTGATAGTGAAACAGTGCATAATCGGGTACATTAACCTCGTGAAAATGTATGTTCTCGTTTAATAAGGCGAGCCGTACGGGTTGTTTATAGGTGACAAAGTGCACCTCGTGACCCCGGTGGGACAAGGCGATACCTAATTCGGTGGCAACTACACCACTACCCCCAAAGGTTGGATAACAAACAATTGCAATTTTCATGATTTGGTGTTGGTTAGTGATCGCATTTGCAAACAGTTAGTTATACATAGATTCATAAATAGCCTCCTGAATTTTAGTTCTTAATCCCGATTTGATAAGTTTTCTATTTTCCATAGTCGGGAAGGTACGATTGGATAAAAACACATAGACCAATTCATTTTCTGGATCTGCCCACGTATAGGTGCCTGTAAATCCGCTGTGACCAAAACTACTCATTGGAACACAGCCGCAGGTCGGACCATCACCGCTTAATTGGGGTTTGTCGAAACCCACTCCCCTCCTTACATTTTGAGGGCAATAATTGCAGGTATTAAAACTGCTCAGTGTTTCTTTAGATAAGTAACGCTTACCTCCGTAATAACCGTCTTGAAGATACATCTGCATCAATTTTGCCACATCGTTGGCATTACTAAACAAACCAGCATGACCCCCTATATTATTTTGCATGGCAGCTCCCATATCATGTACATATCCTTGCACTTTTTGATTGCGCCAGTAGGTATCATTTTCGGAAGGGACTATATCTGATTTTTTAAATTTTTGCAGCGGTTTATATCCTGTTCTAGATGCTCCTATAGGTTGATAAAATCGTTCCTGAGTGAGTTTGTCCAAGTTTTTACCATAGTAATCTTCGAGATACTTTTTAATCAGGTAATAAGGTAAATCGCTGTATTTGTATGAAAGTCGACTCCGCAAATCGCTTTCACCAATTTTTTTAATAATACTATCCTGATAATCACTACGCAAATACATCTGATCTGCAACTTTGATATTGTAGTCCTTGCTGTATTCTTTGCGGTAGTAGGTAGCACTTGGTTTTTTGGTAACCGAATCTAAAGTGCTAATATAAAAGGGTATCCAGGCCTTAAAACGCGCATAATGTGACAATGCATCCTTTATAGTGATATTTGCTTTGTTAGTATTTTTTAGTTCAGGAATTAAACTACCTAACTTATCTTCTAACTTTAAAGAACCCTTGCTATGAAGCTCCATCAGTAAAGGAAGACTTGCGAGGATTTTTGTCATAGAGGCAATGTCATAGACATCATCCGGTTGCACTCTTTGTTTTTTACTATAGGTATGGTATCCGTAAGCCTTATCAAATATGACAGCGCCTTTACGAGCCACAACGATTTGTGCCCCTGGCATCATGGCCTGTCTCAATCCAATTTTCATCAAAGAGTCAATTTTATGATGAAGGCTATCTGAATCAACACCAACTTCTTCTGGTATGCCATAGCGCAAGCGTCTTAGCGTACCCGATTGAAAACCACTTCCGGCCGCGACACCGTTTAGAGAAACGGGAAGTTTCCCTCGGCTAGGTATAGCCCCAAAGATAAGCTGCGCGCTTTTGCGTTGAGCTATCTCACTATTTTGGTAACTATGAACGATCCCTTTGATCTTAGCTCTGTCCATGTCAAGCATGGCGTAAGGCCGGACAAATACGTCTAAAACCACATCCTTATTAGCGGCAATGGCAGCTATTAATGCTTTGTCACTTTTAGACATGGTATACGACTTCCACGGGTTGTCGTTGGAGCGGTGAAATCCTATAATAATATAATTATAAGGCGTCAGTTTTTTGATATCGGCACTGTCCTTTACCCTAATTTTTGTGATGGCGGTATATTTGCGCATTTCATTAAGAAAGGCGTCACCTGAGGCATCTCCCAAAGGCACGTAAGCAACTTTCTTGGTTTCCAGATTTTTTACAGGAAGAATTTGTGCACTGTTCTTTGTAATGGTCAGGGCGTTAGAAATGGCTTCACTATAAACCAAATCATCCTGAGTCGTATTTAAATCTTCTTTTAAATTTCGAAGATCAACAGCTGTGTAGTTGTGCAAACCTACCTTGTATTTGGCATATAATATTTTCTTTACTGAATGTGCTAAGCGCGCTTCGGTCACACTCCCATTTTGGAGCGCTTCTGTAATTTTGGCCACCGCGGCCGGTACGTCTTCACTAATAAGCAATACATCATTGCCCGCCTGAAATGCGGCCAGATCAATTTCTCCCGGATTTTTAAAATTTGCCGCACCTTTCATGTTGAGTGCATCTGTAAATATTAAACCGTGAAACTGCAGACTGTCTTTTAAAATACGTGTTACCACCGTAGGCGAAATGGATGTAGGATATCCCTTCTCGGGCACCAAATTGGGCACGTTAAGATGAGCCACCATCACGCTTGCAATTCCATTTTTTATCAATGGCTTATACGGATACATCTCGATACTATCTAGACGCTTTCGCGTAAAGTCTAAAGTTGGCAACGTTTTGTGACTGTCCTTATCGGTGTCGCCGTGACCGGGAAAGTGTTTGGCACTACCCAAAACCCCCTGACTCTGCATACCCTTAGTGAAGGCAATAGCCTTTTGGGTCACATTGTACTTGTCTTCTCCAAAAGAGCGATTTCCAATTATAGGATTAGCAGGATTAACATTGATATCGACTACGGGGCCAAAATTGATATGCACCCCTAAACGTTTACAATGCGCTCCTATTCGTTTACCTACTTTTTCGACGATCTCATTATCTTGTATGGCGCCCAGGGTCATATTCCAGGGAAAAGCATAGGTCGAATCTAAGCGCATCGCCAAACCCCATTCTGCGTCCATACCTACAAGTAAGGGTGTCTTAGCCATAGCCTGAAATTCGTTGTTGAGACGAGCCTGTCTTACAGGGCCACCTTTGGAGAAAATCACTCCTCCTATATGGTATTGTTTGATGAGATTTCTGACCTTATCAATTTTGGTCTTGGGATCGCTAGAAAATATGTCTACCATAAACAATTGACCAATACGCTGCTGCGTTGTCATGGCGCGATAAACACTATCAACCCAAGCACGTTGGGCTTCTATATCATTGGTGTACAAGGGATATGATTGCTGGCCAAAACTGTTCCAACAACCCAAAAAAAACAAAGTATAGAGAAGCGTCTTTCTAATAGACATAGTAGTTGCAATTAGTCAATTTTAGGTGACTACCGCTATGATCACCCTGCTAGATGTATTTAACGGTATAAACGAATGTAACAAGATTGTTCCGCTTTCGCGAAAAGCGCCATAAAACTTAACAAAATGTTATCAACTATTTTCTAAGAAAACGACTGTGCCAGCTTTCTATTGCTGGAATCTCCCAAGAATCTTTAAATTCTCCGAGGTTGGTTACCAAATTATTAAAGACGATTGTTTTCTTGCCTATTGCGCCATCTTTAGCCATTTTTTTAAAATCGAGTAAAGGCTTGTAATGAACGCGATCGTTTTGATAGTAAGTCACATTCATTTTATCTAATAGATCGACTCCTAATTCTTCCTGTAGGGCGATAATAAAACGTACCTGACTGTCTATAGAGCAGCCACTAGCCTGTGATTGACTCTGATCAAGAGCGATAACTATAAACCGATCGTGTCGTATATCAAAGCCGGCGTTGAGTTGTGCCCCGTGAGCTGTCCATGCCGTAAGAAAGCTAGTGAGATCCTTTCGAATTTTGACTAGCTGCTCTTGTGAGAACTTGGTATCACTTTGATAGATCCAAATTCTTGAGGTATCTGGCATTTTATTAAAATCAACAATCATCTTTACAAGGCTATCACGGTTGTTATAAATCTTCTGCAGCAGCAATCATCTCGGCAACATCCATTACCTCAATAGCATCTTCCTTTTCTTTGTTTTTGACACCATCAGTCATCATGGTATTGCAGAAAGGGCATCCGGCTGCAATAATGTCTGGCTTCGTTTCTAAAGCCTGCTCGGTGCGTTCTATATTCACATCCTTATGACCAGGTTCGGGTTCTTTGAACATTTGAGCCCCACCAGCACCGCAACAAAGGCCTTTGGCCTTGCATTTGCGCATTTCGACTAATTCTACATCGAGTTTGCGCAACAAATCTCTAGGAGCCTCATACACCCCATTGGCACGCCCCAAATAACAAGGATCGTGAAAAGTAATACGCTTTCCTTTAAACTTGCCACCTTCAACAGTTAGACGCCCGTCTTCAAGTAAGGATTTCAAAAACTGTGTGTGGTGTACTACCTCATAATTACCACCTAGTGATGGATATTCATTTTTTATAGTATTAAAACAGTGAGGACAAGCCGTCACTATCTTTTTTACCTCGTAGCCGTTGAGTACCTCGATATTAGTAACAGCCTGCATTTGAAATAAAAATTCATTTC